>DPRG01000069.1:0-134 GCA_003538775.1 Thermotogae bacterium | reverse complement strand
CCGAGCCACACGGATGTGGCGAGATTTCGCCTTTCTATCTTCTCCTGTTCCAGCATAGAGCTTTTACAGTCTTGCAGAGCGCTGAACCGCAGAGGTTTTTATGCCTTCCTCCTCCTACAAAACGCACGTGATCA
>DPRG01000093.1 GCA_003538775.1 Thermotogae bacterium | reverse complement strand
TGATAAGAAGGAAGGCAAAAGGACACTCAGCGCTCGTGAAGGTCGTGTAATTCACGTGCGTTTTGTGAGGAAAAAGGCAGAAAAAACCGTAGCTCGATAGTTGTTTGCATAAGCGCTCGCTCGCGCTTCGCAAGATTTAGAAACCGAGTTGTGTCATGGGATATCAGGCGTTGCTGTGGTAGAATCTGATAGAAATGAGTACTGATGCTAAGCGGAAGGGGGTTTGACGATGGGCATTGAAGAATATGTGAAAAGAGTGGAAAACGCCAGCGATTTTCTAAAAGACAAGATCGCAAAAAAGCCTGAGATTGCGATAGTTCTTGGAAGTGGCCTGGGAGGGTTGGCGGAGATTCTCGAAGATTCTCAGAGTATCCCCTATCCTGAAATACCGGGTTTTCCGGTTTCCACCGCTCCTGGTCACAAAGGAGAGCTGGTTTTTGGGAGATTGAATGGCAAAGAAGTGGTTCTAATGAACGGGCGTTTCCATTACTACGAAGGGTATTCGATGAAAGATGTGGTATTTCCCATAAGGGTTTTTCAGCTTATTGGTGTGGAAACACTTGTGGTCACGAACGCCGCAGGTGGTTTGAACCCTGATTTTGAAATAGGGAAGCCCATGGTGATAACGGATCATATCAACTTCATGGGAGATAATCCTTTGATCGGACCGAACGTGGATGCCTGGGGTCCGCGTTTTCCAGATATGAGCGAGCCGTACGATGTGGCGCTTTATGAACTTGCGCTCGAGGTCGCGCATGATCTTGGATTACCGCTCTATAAAGGTGTCTATGTGGCTGTCAGTGGTCCAAACTTTGAAACTGCCGCGGAATACAGGATGTTCCGGCTTCTTGGAGCGGATGCGATCGGTATGTCCACAGTGCCAGAGGTTATAGCCGCGAAACATGGAGGCATGAAAGTCCTGGGTTTCTCGGTTATAACCGATCGCTGTGTTCCCGAAGAAGGATTGAAACCCCTGACCGCGGAGGAAGTTCTGGAAGCGGCGGAAAGAGGCGGAAGAACTCTGAGCGAAATCATCGCGGAAGTCGTCAGAAGGCTTGATTGAAGGTGAGAGAATGAGAGACAGATTGAAGGAGGTCCTTGATTTTCTTGATAGTGCGGGAGCGGAATATTTCGATCTCAGATACGAGTCTATTGACGAAGAAGAAATCGCGGTTGAAAACGCGGTGGTAAAGAGTTATTCGATCGATCAGACTCAGGGTGTGGGTGTACGTGTGCTTTACGATGGTGCCTGGGGTTTTTCCGCAACTAACCGTCTTTCCAAAGATGCACTCCTGAAAGCCGCGAAAGAAGCGCTTGATATCGCCAGAACTTCGGCGAGATTGAAGAAGGAGAAGATAGTTCTTTCTTCTGAAGAGGTATATAAGGATACTTACCGCTCGGAATTTGTGATAGATCCCTTCACAGTTGAAAAGGAAAAGAAAGTCGAGCTCTTAGTAGAAGCAACCGCCTTGATGAAGAAGGTTCCCGAAGTTGTACGTGCTGAGGGAGAACTGAGGTTCAGAAAGATCAAGAAGCTCTTTCTTTCGAGCGAAGGAGCTGAGATAGACCAGGAGGTTGTCGTCAGCGGAGGTTTGATCCGGGCGCATGCCGCTGGCAACGGGGATTATCAGGTGAGGTCTTATCCGGCCGGTCTTGAGGGAGACAATGCCACAAGAGGATGGGAGTTTATAGAGGAGATGAGTTTGCTCGAAAATGCCGAAAGGGTCGCAGGAGAAGCCAGAGATCTTCTTTATGCAGATGTTGCCCCCTCAGGCGAATACGACCTTGTTATAGGTGGATCGCAGATGGCTCTTCAGATACACGAATCCTGTGGACATCCAGCTGAGCTGGACAGAGTCCTGGGATACGAGATAAGCTTTGCCGGAGGCAGCTTCATGACTTTGGACAAGATTGGCAGTTTTCGCTATGGAAGCCCAATTGTAAATATCACCGCCGATGCGACGATTCCGGGAGGGCTGGGAACGTTTGGCTATGACGATGAGGGCGTGAGAGCGCAGAAGAGTTTTATAGTGAAGGACGGAATCCTGGTGGGTTATCTGATGTCGCGCGAGACGGCGGTCAAGCTTGGTCTTTCCAGCAACGGAGCTGCGCGTGCGCACGGCTGGTGGTCGATACCCATCATTCGGATGACGAACATAAACCTTCTCCCGGGTACCTCGTCCTTCGAAGAGCTCATAGGCGGAGTGAAAGAGGGCTTCTATATCGATACGAACAAGAGCTGGTCGATAGACGATAAAAGAGTGAATTTCCAGTTTGCAACTGAAGTGGCTTACGAGATAAAGAATGGAAAATTGGGCAGGCTTTACAAGAACTTCGTTTACTGGGGAAAGACCCCGGAATTCTGGGGCAGTTGCGACGCGATTGGAAACGAGTCGCTGTGGCATGTATGGGGCGTGATGAACTGTGGTAAGGGTCAGCCTCTGCAGATCATGCATGTCGGGCATGGCACAGCGCCAGCGCGTTTTAGAAAGGTCAAGGTAGGTGTCAGATCATGAGAGGCGAGGAATTCTATCGTGGAGTTTCAAGATACATCAGCATATATTCCGCCGCTACGGGCGTGGAGGCCCTGGCTGTGGCGAGAGGTATGAAGCAGGCTCTCACCAGGTTTGCGAATAACGCGATTCATCAGAATGTGAGTATTGAACGTACCACGCTTAGCGTTCTGGGATTAAAGGATAACAAACTTGCTGTAGTGAACACGGAGCGCTTTGATGAAGAGGGCGTGGAGGAAGCTTTTGAGCGATTGAAAGAAGTGCTGGCCGTATCGAAACCACTGGATTACCAGTTCAGGTTTCCATGGCCGAAGGTGGTGCCGTCTTACACTGTCTACGATGAGAAGACGGCGAAGGCTTCGCCGGATTATCGCGCAGAGGTTGTGGAGGGTTTCATAAAGCGGGCTGCGAAGGATGAGGCCGAGGCCTTTGGATATTTTTCAACCGGTGAAGAAGAGCTATCGGTGATGAGTTCTAATGGCAACTTTCTCTACCATCTCGGAAGTTTCGCGGATCTCAACCTTGTGGTAACCAGGAACGATGGAAGCGGTTATGCCAGCTGGGCAGGCATTTCGGTCGACGGGGCGAATTTTGAAGAGATTGCTGAGCTGGCTGTGTCGACGGCGTTGAAGTCCAGAAACCCGGTAGAGGTAGACCCAGGCGAATACACCGTGGTGCTTTCTCCAGAGGCCGTTGCGGATGCTCTTACCCTTTTCGCGTGGATTGCGTGCAACGGAAAAGCTTTTGAGGAGAAGACAAGTCCCGCAGTTAAATACCTGGGAAAACAGGTAAGCCAGCTTCCTGTGAACATCGTTGATGATCCCTCTTACAAGGGAGTTGTTCCCATTCCATTCGATCTCTTCGGGCACCCGCGTGGCCGGTTTGTGATAGTGGAGGAGGGGCATTTTGCCAGACTCACCTACTCTCATGCGGCGGCCTTGAAGTACGGCAAAGAACCCACCGGGCACACATTTTCGTTGAACTCAGTTGAAGATTCCTTCCCTGTTAACCTCGTTTTTGAGCCTGGTGATGTGCCTTTTGAAAGACTTTTGAAGTCTGTGGATCGTGGCATATACATCACCCGCTTTCACTACACCAACGTGGTAGATCCTATGGAACTCGTGATAACGGGGATGACACGCGACGGAACATTCTTAATAGAAGGCGGAGAACTCACCAAGCCCATAAAGAACATGAGGTTCAATTTTGGATTTTTCGAACTTTTGAGCAATGTGGAAATGGTTTCTGAGGAATCTAAATCGGTTTCTTCGGAGTACGGTCTGGCAATAGTGGCGCCTTATGTGAAGGTACACAAATTCAGATTCACAAGTAAAAGCGATCACTGATGGGGGATGTATCCGTGGAGGTGCTGAACCTCTTCAAGAATCCGGCGCTCTGGTCCGCGTTTCTCTCGTGGTTTGCGGCTCAGACGGTGAAGATGATCATATACAAAAGCCCAAAGAGGATGCTTTCTTATGGAGGTATGCCAAGCGCTCACACAGCAACCGTGACGGGTCTGGCGTGGATGGTGGGGCGGATTGCGGGCTTCGATTCGGCCGCGTTCGCTATAGCGGGGATATTCTTTGTGGTAGTGGTTACGGACGCGGTTAGGCTCAGGGGTACGGTAGAAAGGCTTACGATAACCGTGAACGAAAAGTTAGGTACCAACCATCACTCAGAGATTGGCCACAGCCTCACGGAAGTTTTTGTGGGATTTTTGATAGGTACTGCGGTAGCCTGGTTGATGCCAAAGTGGTAAGTGAATGGTAAAAAAGAGAAGGGCTCCTGAGGGAGCCCTTCTCTTTTTGTGTTGAACGATCACACCTCGGGGGGTGTATCGGGGATGATGAGCTTTTCGTTTTTCTTGAGCAATTCTTCGGGAACGGGGCGCTTGAGTTCGGCTCCGATGTAATCGGAAAGGTATTTCTTGACAGTTGTTTCCCAGTACTTTTTGGTTACATAGTAGACCCTTGCGCCGCCAAGTTCGTGCTGGTACTCCGGCCAGGGGTAGGAAGGCTGAGCCATACCGATACCCCAGCGTTTGAATCCATTGTAGCTTTCGTAGGTGGCCCACCATTCTTCGTTGCCAAGAACTTCGAAGGCGTACGCTGCTTTGGCGTAGTACATGATGGCGCCCACCTTGAGACCGCGGACAAAGGCGAGTGTGTGGAGACTGATGTTGATCTTCTCGTTCATCACACGGCCGTTGGCGAAACCAGCGAGTTTTCCATCGATGAGCCCAACGAGTGTGTATGGATCCTTGAGCCTGTTTCTGTACCAGCCAAGGATTTCGGCGTAGACGCGGGCACCAACGATGTCGTAAAAGTCGTGATCTACGTCCAGCAGTTGTCTGACGTACTTGAGCAGATCGGGAGCTTCCTCCTTCCGGGCCTCTCTGA
>DPRG01000096.1 GCA_003538775.1 Thermotogae bacterium | reverse complement strand
GCTTGTGCTTATCACCTTTGACTTTTGTGGGCAAGTGCCTAGATATTTCGTTTACCCTCATCTTGGGACTGAGAGCTATCGCTATCATGGAGAGGATCATGTTCCTCAAAGCATGCTTTCCAAGGACAGGGTTGAATAAGTCCCTGACAATGAGTATAATTCTTCTGGGATTGATTCTTTTCTTCATGGTTTTCCCATCCCCTGGAAGATGGTCTTCCAGTGGATTATTTTAATGATTCTCACAGGTGAGTTCTTTTATCTTGTCGTTATCTTACCATCCATGCTGAAAAACCAAGCTCCCCCGAAAAACTGGGAGTAGACCGATTTATTTTTTCTATTGCAGAGCGAACATCTGTCTAAAAGCTGCATAAATAAGTTACGATGGTCAATTTAAACAACATCAACCTTTGACTATTCAGAATGGAGGGATGTAAATGGAAAAAGCTGATATCCGCGTTATTGTTAATGCTCATTGGAAGATCTTTACGACTAAAGAAAGAAAAGTCGCAGAATATACGCTAAACTTCCCTGAGAAAGTTGTTTATATGACCATAACAGAACTATCAGATGAACTGAAGGTGGGCGAAGGTACGATCGTACGTTTTTGTCAAAAACTAGGTTTCAGTGGCTTTCACCCTTTTAAAATAGCTCTAGCAAAAAGCCTTCAAAACGAACCTGTTAGTGCAAAAGATGATTTGATATCGAAACTAGCACACGAACATATGCAGGTCATTCAGGAAACTTCAAACCTTCTAAAAAGGAAAGATGTAGAAAAAGCTGCTGGAAAAATAATCGTTAGTAGAAGGGTTTATCTTATTGGCGTAGGAGCTTCGGGTATAACAGCACTTGATGCATTCTACAAATTTCTGAGGATTGGAATTGACGTACGATTCAATATGGATTCTCATCTTATGGCTATGTGGCTGGCAGAATCAAGTACGAACGATTGTCTCCTGGCATTTTCGCAAAGCGGTTCAACAAGTGTAGTAGTAGATATGGTAAGTTCAGCAAAGAAAAACGGGACTTTTGTGATAGCAGTAACCAGCTATACACGATCTCCGTTAACAGAATATGCTGATATCATTCTTCTGACTCCCACAAAAGAGACACCATTCCAAAGCGGAGCTATTCGCTCTAAAATAGCTCAGTTGCATGTTTTAGAAGTTTTGTTCGAAATGGTTCGTTCGAAACTTGGAAGCAGCGCGGAAGAGGCTATAGCCAGAACAGCTTCTGCGGTTGAAAAATGGATCTATTGACTTTATGATTAAACAACAGCCGTCGCCCTATGGTGTAACGCATAATATTTGTAACCTTTAGTTACGGAAACAATTCAACGATAATCTATTCTTAATAAGAATTTCCTTACTTTAGTTCTGCGAAGATACAAGTAAGCACCATTTAGAAGCAGAACGCATTGTTGCACTCTTTTCGTAAGTCAAAAAAGAAAAACAGTCGCCAAAGTGCCAATCAATCGAAGAAGCGTTCTCACATTTTTTCTTTCAGAAAACGTTCAACTTCTTTCCTTGAAGGTATGGAACTCTGAGCACCTGATCGTGTAACCGAAATAGCTGCCGCGGCGCTCGCAAAAACCACTGCGTTTTCCTCTTCCATACCTTCAGAAATCGCGACAGCGAATGCTCCGTTGAAAACATCACCCGCCGCCGTGGTATCTACAGCCGCGACCTTAAACGGCGGTATTTTTCTCGCTCCATATCTATCAACAATCGCCGCTCCTTTTTCCCCGAGTTTCAAGATAACCTTCCCAACACCATAATCGAGAAAAGCCCTCGCGGCGTCTGTGAGTTCTCCTTTGATTCCAAGGCGGTCCAAAAGCGTCTGAGCTTCGACTTCATTCGGTGTCAGGTAATCCACATAGGGAAAGATGGCCTGGACTTCACCCCTAACAGGAGCGGGATCGAAGACAACCAGCGCTCTGGTATCCTTAAACCTTCTAGCAGCATGGAGCGTTACTGAAAAGGGTATTTCGTTTTGCAAAAGCACCACTTCAGGTTCGGAAAGTACTTCACACTTTTCTTCCAGTAGTTCCACTGTCAGCGAGTGATTCGCACCCGGAACCACGAGAATCCTGTTTCTACCAGTTTTGTCTACCTCTATGTAAGCCCTTCCAGTAGGCACGTTGGCGAGCTTTTCAACACCTGTGATTCCTTGACTTTCCAGAGAGTTCCTGAGCATCTCTCCGTATTCGTCGTCTCCTACACAGGATATGAAAACACACCCTCCTCCAAGTTTCGCCACAGTAAGCGCCTGGTTGGCACCCTTCCCGCCACCGTGAACTTCCATGGATCGGACCACCTGTGTCTCGCCTATCTCTGTGAAGTGATCCACTTTCAGCACGATATCCGCGTTGGTACTGCCTACGACTAGTATCAACACTCAACACCTCCTAAAAGCTCTGACAGCTCCAGTGTCTTTCTCGAAAGCTCTGAAATAGAAATGGTCTCAAAACCGGGCAGATACGTCCTCAGTTCGTCTTTGAAAGGCTCTATCCAGCGTTCAGGTATTCCCTTCGCACCAAGTATTACGCCCAGAACCGTTCCAGCTTCGCCCGCATTGCAGTCTACATCGTATCCAAAGGAGGCTATGATTTTCATGGTTTCATCGAAGTCGCCATTCCCAAACCACAATCCTGTTGCCACGGCCGCCATGTTCGGATAAACGTGTATCCAGTTGTATCTCTTGAACTCCTGATAGGATTTCTCCATAACGTTTTCCCAGTTCCGCGCACTTTCACACCAGCTCAAAACGAGTTCCAGATAATATCTGAACTCACTTCCTTTGAGCACGTAATCAACGGATCGCTTCAGAATTTCTCTCACATCCTCAAAAACAAACGCCAGAGAGGTTATAACTGCACTGTGTATTCCCCCATAAATTCCGTTACCGCTGTGAGAGATCTGACTGTCCAGAAAGGCAAGGCGCGCCGCCTCCTTTGGTTTTCCCGGACAAAGCAGACCGCAGACCATCGTCCTCATCTGTGCGCCTATCCACTCCTGAAATGGATTGTTGAAACGCCCTGAATCCGGAGGAAAGATCCCTCTTCTCAGGTTTTCCAACGCCACCAGTTCTGCGCTCCAACCAAAAGGAATCATCTCGATCCATTTGAGCGCTATATCCTTCGAGTCCACTCCTCTTCCCTTTTCTTTAACGGCCTCGAGCAAGGCGATCTCATAAGTTATATCATCGTTGTATGTGCTCACTTCACCCACATAGAATCCCAGACGATCACCGTAAAGTTCAACAAGCGCCTGATGTAAATATCCTTCCAGTGCTGTTCCCATAGAAGCGCCTGCTATCTGTCCAAGCCAGCCTCCATGGACACTATCAAGATCGGCCGCAACCTCAAAGGTATCCTCTGGAATCTCCGCGCTTATCTCTTCCCATGTCACAGGTCTTTTAAAACTATGATAAGGATGATCTGGCACGTCTTTTGCACTGGATAGAACGTGAAATATCAAAGCGGTAAGCGATTTGAGTTTTCTCGAATCTCCGTTTTCAAAAGCCTTAAAACCCTCTTCCAAAAGTCTCTCCGCTTCCGAAACATCCTTTCCCATGTTCTCTACAGCCTGGACCGCTCCAAGAACAAGGCTTTCCTGCGCACCAGAACCAGGGACCACACTCTTCCAGAAGGTCTTCACAAGAGAGTCGGGGAAAAGGTCCACCACCACAGCCTCATCCCACTGCATTTCAAAATCAGCTGCAGGTTTCGCTTCTTTTCTCAACAGATAACTCCTCTCCCACGCTTTCACTGGAACACCTCCGTTTCCATCTTGATTTACCTCTATTTTCATCCCATTCAGAGTTTTGGGTTTTCACTGTCGATGATATAATAAAATTGCAGTAAAAACAAATTTCAGGAGGTGTAAAGTTATGAAACGTTTCTTTTTGATCTTGATGGCCGTACTCATCACTGCGCTGGTGTTTGGAGCACATGTAACGATCCTTCACGTCAATGACACCCATGGACATGCCTGGGCCTTCAGCGAATGGAGGAATCCAAACATAGGAGGTTTTGCTTACATCGCGACACTTGTAAACGAGATACGCTCGTCTGTTGAACGCGCTGGAGGGCATATGCTTTTCCTGCACGCGGGAGACCTGAACACCGGGGTTCCCGAAAGTGACCTGCTCGATGCCGAACCAGACATTGTGGCGCTGAATCTGGCGCATCTTGATGCGATGACGCTTGGAAATCACGAATTCGACAACCCGGTAGAAGTCCTGATGAGACAGCAGAGATTCGCCAAGTTCCCCTTCCTCGCCTGTAACGTTGTGAAACCCAACGGAGAACTGCTTGTGAAACCGTATGTGATCAAGGATTTTGGAGACATCAGGGTGGGCATCATCGGCGTGGTCACCGAAGAAACCGAAGTGCTGGAGCCACTCTATCTGAATGGTATAAAGTTTCTTAACGCTGTTGAATCTGTGCAGAAGTACGTCGATCTTTTGAAAGACAAGGTTGATGTCATCGTTGTCCTCTCACACCTGGGTTATGGACGCTCATCTAATCCTAAATACACCGGCGATATCGACCTGGCTGAGAAGGTCAAAGGGATAGACGTGATTGTCGGCGGACACAGTCACACGAAGATGGAAGAAGCGTCCGTTGTCAACGATGTAATAATCGTGCAAGCCTGGGAGTGGGGTAAAGTCCTCGGACGGCTCGACCTCGATGTGGAAAACGGCAAGATCGTTAACTGGAGCTGGGCAGCGATTCCTGTGAACTTGAAGGTATACAAAGGAGAAGACGAACAAGGTAATTCCATTTACGAGTACGTCGGCAAACCTATCAAACCCGATTTCTTCGTGGACGCCGTTCTTGAAACGTACAAAGCAAGGGGTAGTAAAAAGCTCGATGAACCTGTGGGCGAAACGAAGATCCTGCTTGATCACACTCGCGTGCGTTACGAGGACACAAACCTCGCACACATCATAACGGATGCGATGATATGGAAGACCGGAGCAGATGTGGCGCTCCAAAACGGTGGAGGTATCCGCGCCTCTATTCAACCAGGTAAAATCACCTACAGAGACATTCTCACCGTTTTGCCGTTCGGCAACACGCTTTACGTTATGAAGCTGACGGGCGCCCAGCTGATGAAGGTTCTTGAATACGCCGCTACAATACCCGATGGAAAGGGAGCACACCTCCAGACGGCCGGACTCACATGGGTCAACGATAACGGAAAACCCGTAGATGTGAAGGTAAACGGCGAACCCATAGACCTGAACAGAGAATACCTCGTTGTAACCAACAACTACATGGCTGGTGGAGGCGACGGCTACGCCATGCTGAAAGAATGGTCGGTTAACGGCTACGATACGGGATTTGTACTTGCCGATGTGGTGAAGGATTACATAAAGAGCCTTGGAGTTATAGAAAGCTATGACGACAAACCACGCTACATCAAAAAATGAGAAATCATAAAGGGCGGGGTACAATGCCCCGCCCCATTTTTCCTCATCCAGGAGGAGAACAGCTTGCGCGTATGGAAACGCGTTGAAGAATTATCGGCTGGTGACATCGCTCAGGAAAATATAACCATAAGCTCTTCAGGGCAACCTGTAGTTAAGGTAGGGCAAAAAATAGACCATGAAATCATCGATGCCTTACGCGCTCTTGGAATCAAATGGCTTCTCGTGGAATCGAAGGATACCTTTGAATCCAAAATACCGAAACCAGAAACGGTTGAGGAAATGAAGGCGGATGTTAAAAAACTTTTCGATAAGGTCCTCCTTGAGAATAAGATAGATGTTGACATTGTGGAACGTTCTGTCCAAAAACTCACAGAAGAAATCTTCGAAAACTACGGTGAATACATCACTCCCGTGATGGCGATAATGAAAGACCTGAGTGAGTACACCTACACCCATGAAGTCAACGTGTCGATAATAACGACGCTTCTGGCGATAGAGATGGGCTACAGCGAAGACAAGGTGCACGAGATATGTACGGGAGCCTTAATGCACGATGTGGGAAAGCTCAAAATTCCTCCTGAGATACTCGATGCCCGGCGGAAACTCACCGATATAGAATTTTCTGAAATAAAAAAACACGTGCTATACGGCAGGGAAATCTGCGAGAACTCTGGAATAAAGAGTGTAAAAATCCTCAGCGCGGTGGAAGACCACCACGAGAAAATCGACGGCTCCGGCTATTTAAAAGGCTTGAAAGGGCAGGAATTGAGCGAAACGGCCAAAATGATGGCGGTTGCGGATGTCTATGACGCTCTCACAAGTGAACGCCCGTACAAACATGCGTGGTCTGGATACAGAGCAATATCCTACATGCTGAGTCTTGCCAACGTTCATTTCGATATCCGGGTTATAAACGCCCTGATAAGGGTGTTCGGCCTCTACCCTGTGGGAACGAAGGTGTTGCTCTCCAGCGGAGATGAAGGAACCGTTGTGGGCATGAGAAAAGGATACTTCTCGCGCCTCATGGTGAAATTGACAAACGGTGAGATCGTCGATCTAAGCGAGGAAAAATCCATCCTGATACAGAAGGTGCTCAGCGATGAGGCACGCTGAAAACCTTCGTATCTTCTATCCGAAGAGCCGTCAGTTTTCCTCCATAAACGCATCCCGTATCGATTCCTATTTTATCCTCCATCACAAGTGGGCCATCGAAGAATGGTGTGTGTCCGAAAACCACCCTTTTGCCCTTTATGGGCCAGTTTGAATATATGAACTCTTCCCTGATCCACAGCATATCAAACGGGTCCTGTTCTTCAAGTGGTATCCCGGGTCTGACCCCTGCGTGAACGAAAAGGAAATCATCTTCTTCGTGATAAAGTCTGGTATTCAGAATGAAATCGAGATGGTTCTCGGGTATCTTCTCGATACCTCCGTAGCTTTCAACAGTCGCTCTGGCTCCGTTGAAGTACCACAGCGTAAGATCTTTTCCATGAACCACCGCGTTGATCATCATGTCCTCGTGGTTTCCCCTGAGAAAGACGCAACGGTAATCACGGGAAAGATCCAGCAAGAAATCGATCACGGCCCTGCTATCAGGGCCGCGATCGATATAATCCCCGAGAAAGATAAGCGTGTCTTCCTTTGACGGATGAATAAGATCCAGCAGATCACGTAACGGCTCTATACAACCATGTATATCGCCAACAGCGTAAACGATGCTTTCACCTTCAAAGAATTTTCAAGATTCACACTCTCACTGAATAGCCGTGTGATTTCAGAAAGTCCGCTATCTGAAACTTGGAAACTACCGCATCGTCATACTCGACTTCCAGCGTTCCGGCGTCCGCATCCACGCCTGCCTGGATAACTCCCTCAAGCTTTTCAAGAAGACTTTCTATTTCACGAGCCTGCGACTCTTCCAGCTGCTGTGAAAACTGGAGTATATGTAGACGATTCATCACCAGATCACCTCATTCTCCCTCTTCGCGCTTTCTCTCGGCCACGATCTTTTGCTGAACGTCGGCTGGAACCTCCTGGTAGTGGGAGAACTTCATGGTGAAGTAACCCCTGCCGCTTGTGATAGCGCTGAGCCTGGCGGAAAAGTCGAGCAACTCAGCCAGAGGAACCTGAGCTACTATCTTGTCAACACCTCTGCCCACCGACTCCATACCCATCGGTCTGCCGCGCCTGCTGGTTATGTCTCCCATGACATCACCTGTGGATTCGTTGGGAACAAAGATCTCGACTTCCATTATGGGCTCGAGAATAACCGGGTTGGCCGCCTCCATGCCTTTCTTGAACGCCTGGATAGCAGCTATCTGGAAGGAAATATCCGAGCTGTCCACTTCGTGGTAAGAACCGTCAAAAAGCGTAACACGCACATCAACGACAGGGTAGCCCGCAAGAACGCCCTTCTTCATCGCTTCCCTTATACCTTTTTCCACCGAAGGGATGAAATTCCTCGGGATGACGCCTCCGACTATCTTATCCACGAACTCGAATCCCGCTCCCCTCGGTAGGGGTTCCAGCTCGATTTTCACATGACCGTACTGACCGTGTCCGCCGGTCTGCTTTTTGTGTTTGTGCTCGGCAACCGCCTTTGAGCGTATCGTCTCTCTGTAAGCGATCTTCGGGTTTCCGACTTCCACATCGACACCGAAGAGTTTCTTCAGTCTATCCACCATCACGTCAAGATGCATGCTTCCAAGACCGCTTATCACCGTTTCACCAGTCTCAGGATCGAACTCCCATTTGAAGGTGGGATCAGAATCCGCCAGTCTTGCAAGGCCATTACTTATCTTGTCAACGTCCGCTTTGCTCTTTGGATTGACCGCTTTGGAGATCATAGGCTCAGGGTACTCCAGACCTGTCACTATAAGCCTGCGAGACTTGTGGCAGAGGGTGTCGCCAACAGAGCTTTTCTTCAGCTTAAGCAGAACTACCACATCACCCACTCTTGCACGCTCAATCTCTTCCGTGTTCTTCCCAACCGCGACATAAACATGTGTCACCTTCTCTTCGGTGTCGCCGTTTACGAAAGTATCGCCAGGTTTGAGCTCACCAGCAAAGACTTTCACAAAGGACTGTTTACCCACAAAGGGGTCAACCACTGCCTTGAAGATGTATCCCGCAAAGGGTTCGGATTCCTCAGGCTTTACCAGAACTTCGTTCTCTCCTTCCACCGTGATCGCCTTAACACCGGGGGCGTCGACCGGACTCGCACCGAGAGCTATCAATGTATCCAGAAGCTGCCTGGCTCCCACACCGTTTAAGGCGGAACCACAGAGCACGGGAACGATCTCACCAGCAAGATAAGCTTTCTTGAACGCCCTGGCAAGCATCTCAGGGGATATATCCTCACCCTCGAGATACTTCTCCATAAGTTCTTCGTCAGTTTCAACTATATCCTCAATCAAGCTTGTTCTGAGTTCCTCCACGCGATCCTTGAGGTCCTCAGGGATTTCGGCCTCCACAAGATTCTCCCCATCAAGCACGTAGGCTTTTCTGGCTATCAGGTCAACGATACCTCTGAAAGCCGCCTCTTCGCCTATGGGGAGCTGGATGGGGGTTATCTTCTCTTCGAAAGCCTCCTTCAAACTTTCCACAGCGGAGTCAAAGCTGGCCCTTTCTTTGTCCATCTGGTTAACGAAAACCATTATGGGTTTACCCATAGAGCGCGAGAGACGCCACGTTCTCTCCGTCTGTATCTCCACACCCGCCGTGGCATTCACAACGCTTACCACGTTCTCCGCAACGAATATGGCGTTCATCGTATCGCTCACAAAATCACCGAATCCAGGAGTATCGATGATGGTAAACCTGTGGCCAGAGTATTCGAAGCTCGCCACAGCACTCGAAACACTCGAACCTCTTTCCTGAGATATCTTGTCGTAGTCGAGAAATTTCTCATCAATCCTGTTCACCACACCTGCTTCTTTTAACACCGCATCACCAAGCACGGTCTTACCGCTACCGTTATGCCCAACAACGGTGAAAACTCTTCTCATTTCAACTGGAACGTCCTTCAAGACCATCCACCTCCAGCAACTGGAACTTTTCGAAATCAACCTGTCGTTCAATTATAACAACTCATCGAACCTCTTCCAGAGTTTTTCTGATACCTTGACAGCCTGCCGGTAAACCTCTTCCACATCGATTACCGTTATCCTTCCATCCCTGAGAAGTTCCTTACCCCCAACGAAAACCCTCGAAGGCTTCCAGGATTCGCACATCCCAAAGAAAAAGTGTGCCATGAAATTCTCGCTGGTGATGGGCGTCGGTGGTACATATTCTACCACCACCATATCCGCCTGATGCCCCTTCTCTATCTTTCCCAACTTCGTTTCGAAAACGCTCGATGCGAGCCTGTAGTTGTTGTCAAAGACGATCCTTTTCAGTTCATCAAAACCGAAGGCAGTAGTGGCCCTCGCTTTGAGTTTCTGACTGAGAACAAGGGCTCGAACGTCAAAGATGAGATTATAACCAAAACCATCGTTTCCGAGAACCACATTAACACCATGTTCTTTCGCGAGCTCCCAGTTTGGAAGACCAACCGCGTTGTTCATGTTCGACTGCGGATTAAAGGCCAGCCACACTTCTTTATTCGCAAGCAGCTCAAACTCCTCCCGCTGGAGGTTCACACCGTGAACGATTATGGAGTTCGGCGCAAGCAGCGGCCCCAACCTCTTTATCGGGAGGCTTCCTTTCTTCCTCGCATCTTCCAGGTCCTCCGTACCTTCCGAAACGTGCACATGCACAGGTATATTTTCCTTTTGAACCAACTTCACTATCTCGGAAAGCGTCTCATCTGACAGGGTAAAGGGCGCATGTAGACCGAAGAATCCTCTCGATTTCGAAGAGCGGTTTTCTCTGTAAAACCGCAGGTTTTCTTCTATCGCCTCACGCTTTACCTTCTCTCCGTCCCTATCGCTTGTCTCGTAAGCGAACGCACCTCTCATGCCTATCGTATCAACAAGGACCTGTTTCAAAACGTCGAGGCTTCCTCTAACAAATCCCGGACTCGAATGGTGATCGAATACCGTTGTCACACCCGACATGAGGGATTCGATGCCCGCAACGTAAGCAGACATCATAACCGCATCTTCTGTCAGAGCCCTGTCTAATCTCCACCACAGCTGCTCGAGTATTTCTCCAAAAGTCCGCGGATTGTAACTCTTCAAAGGTATTCCACGCGCCAGCGCAGAATACACATGTGTGTGGGCGTTAACCAGTGAAGGCATGAGCACGTGATGTTCAAAGTGTTCGTCTACCTTCTCACTCTCTTCATACGGCCTGACACTCTCGATAGTTTCACCGAATTCGACAACCGCATCCTCCATCAATCCATCTTCCGAGTTCGTATAAAGATACTTTACTCTGATCTTCACACGATCACCTCCATCTGACTATCCGCGCAAAAAGAAGGCTCCCAGAATGCCGCCCGTAATCAGCATTAAGATCGGTGAAACCTGGAATCTTCGAATGACAAAGAATGCCAGGGATCCTAGAAGAACCGCTCCCACATCAGGCCTGAGAGATTCCGCTACCGAAAGCGCCGCACCTGAGACCAGCACCACCGCGCCGAAATTCAAAGCCCTATCAAGGCGAACAGGGGATATAAAAGCACCAAACCATCCTGAAAACCACCTTAAAAAATAAAGGATTATAAGAGGCGCGGCGGCCAGAGCCAGTGTGCAAAACACTGCCATCAACGTGCCACCAAGCTTCATCCCGATATAGGTGGCCATATTCACGGCAACCGGTCCTGGTGTTATCTGAGAAATGGATATCAGATCGGCGAACTCGTTTTGTGTGAGAAATCCGCCTTTCACAACGAGCTCCTCCTGTAGGAGCCTGACGGTTGCCCAGCCACCTCCAAAAGCGAAAAAACCGAGTTTGAAGAACACCAGAAGCACTTTTATCGTGTGCATCCTTTTATTCCTCCACTCTTCTCCAGAAAATACCGATCAAAACCATCGCCAGAAAGACAGGCACGCCTGGAACATCAAAGATCAAAGCAACAACAGCGAGGACGAGCAGAACATATTCCCAGTTAGAACGTCTGTACCTTTTAAGCATGTCCAGAACTAAAGAGGCGAGCATGGCGACTACGACGATCCTGACACCGTAAAGAAATCCCGAAAGATACTCTACTTCACGGTATTTCAAAAGCAACTTTCCTAGAGTAATTATCACAAGAATCGGAGGGATTACAACCCCCGAAACAGCTGTCAGAAGACCCGAAAAACCTCCAAGCTTTTTCCCCATGACTGCTGCGAAGTTAACGGCTATAGGGCCCGGCAAAGATTGTGCACGCGCTATCGCATCGAGAACCTCACCTGGATCTGACACTATTTTCAACCTGACCAGTTCATGGCGGTATACAGAGAGCATGGAGTATCCACCACCGAGCGCAACCAAAGAAACCCATGAAAATGCAAAAAAGATTCTTGATAACCCTTTTATTCTTTCAAAAAGATGTTGCTTTTTTTCACCATTGACAAACACCTCGCTCAGCTCCCGGCAAGATTCTCAACAAAGACCTTCCTCTACAAACAGCACAGTCCTTAAATTCCATTTTACAACACCAAAAGGCTTATAATATCTTCAGGGAGGAGATAACATGTCCAAGGTGAAAATCCTGGTGGACAGCACTTCGGATATTCCACCAAAATGGCTTGAAGATTACGATATTGGCATTGTACCTCTTCACATCAACTGGCCGGGTGGGGCTTCAGAAGATGACTGCAGAGATCTTTCTGAATTGAAAGACTTCTACCGGCGCCTTTCTTCCAGCCGGGATGTTCCGAAGACCTCTCAGCCGACACCCGAGGAATTCAAGAAGGTATATCAGGAACTCGAAGAAGAGGGATACGAGGAGATCCTTGTCTTTTGCCTTTCCGCGGATATGTCGGGCACTTACAACTCCGCGGTGATTGCAAAAAGCGAGGTTCACATTCCGGTACACGTCGTCGATACCAAGAAGGCTAGCGGCGTTGTCGCGATAGTTGCCCGTCACGCGCGCGAACTACTCAACACTGGCATGGAAGCGAAGGACGTGGTGAAAAAGATCGAACACGATCTGGCCGAGGGGAAGCACAACGCCATTTTCTATGTTTCCGATTTCGACTTTCTCAGAAAGGGTGGCCGTATATCGAGATTCCAGAGCTTCGTCGGCACAATGCTTAAAATCCACGTCGCCATCTACATCGAGCACGAAGTGGGCATGATGGTGCCCTTCAAAAAGGTCCGGGGTGAGAAGAAAGCGCAGATCGCCCTCGTCGACAAGCTCACCGAGCTGTGGCCTGAAGGCTCGAAAATACGCGTGCTTATGGTCCACGTGGACAACGAAGAAGGAACTGAACGTATCCTCGAGCTGTTAAAGGAGCGTTTCGATGTCGAATATCTCGGTACTTCTCCAATGGGTAAGGTGATAGCCACCCACGTTGGACCGGGGACCGCGGGGTTCGCAGCCCAGCTGATGGAAGGATGAAAGGAAAATTTATCCTCGTTGTCGATCAGGGAACCACCAGCACCCGAGCGCTAATCTTCGATGAAAAGTTTTCCGTGGTGGCAACTTCAAGAAGAGGCATAGAACCGCTCTATCCTCACGAAGGATGGGTGGAGCAAGACCCTCAAGAGATACTGAAGACAGTGGACGAAACAGTAAAAGAAGTGATTTCCAAATCCGGAATAGACAAGAGCCGTATCGCCGTTATGGGATTGACAAATCAGAGGGAGACAACGATCGCCTGGCGCAAAAGTACTGGTGAACCTCTTTACAACGCCATCGTGTGGCAGTGCCGCAGAACCGCTAGCAGATGCTCTGCCATCAAGGAGCATCTCGGAGATACCATAAAAAATCTGACAGGTCTCACTGTGGATCCCTATTTCAGCGCCACCAAGATGGAATGGCTTTTGAAAAACGCGGATTCTGTCAAACAGGCAGCAAGAGAGAACGATCTTTTAATGGGAACAGTAGACGCCTTTCTCACCTTCCATCTTCTCGGAAGAGCTGTTACCGACGTTTCCAACGCATCGCGAACGATGCTTTTCGATATAGAAAAGCTTCAGTGGAGTGACGAACTCCTCGAGATTTTCGGTGTGAAAAAAGAATTCATGGCTGAAGTGGTGTCAACCAGCGAAAATCTCGGTATCACCCGATATGGCTTCCCTCTGGCATCCATCGTTGGAGATCAGCAGGGCGCGCTCTTCGGTCAGAGGTGTTTTGAAAAAGGCGACGTCAAGTGCACCTATGGTACTGGAGCCTTCGCGCTTATGAATGCAGGTGAAAAGAGAAGCAAAACCAGTTCACTTCTATCCACAATAGCGTGGAAGATAGGTAGCAAGCCTGTTGTCTATGCCATAGAAGGTAGCATCTTCAATTGCGGCACGGTGATAGACTGGCTGAGAGACAATCTCGAACTTTTTGAAGACTTTGAAGAGTTAAACGCCATGCTCAGAGATGGCTTCGACAGCAGCGTGTATTTCGTTCCGGCACTGACCGGTCTCGGCGCTCCTCACTGGGATCCCTCTGCAAGGGGATTGTTTATAGGCTTGAACCGCTCCACAACAAAAAGGGACCTTGTGGTTTCTGGTGTGAAAGGCGTGATTTACTCTGTCCAGGAGCTGTTCGAAACCATGGAAAAAGAAGCCGGACTGAAGCTTCGAAAGCTCAGAGTCGATGGAGGCGTTGCCCTTAACGATCGCATCATGCGACTGCAAGCGAACGTAACCGGAACAAGGGTGATAAGACCCAGGAATGTAGAATCCACAGCAAAAGGCGCCGCAATGCTAGCAGCCATCGCTATGGAGTTTTGTTCCATGGACGAACTCAAGGACACCGAGGAGGAAATCGACATCTTCGAACCGGAAAGATTCGATCCGTCGGATTACATCAAGTGGAAGGAGGCCGTCGAGCGATCGAAAAACTGGATGACCTTGACATAGAACAGCTCACCGAGTTCGGTGCTATAATGGGGAGGCTCGCTTATCCCTCTTTAAACCTTCTTCTTGTTGGTGATCTTGGTTCGGGCAAAACGACTTTCACAAAAGGTTTCGCAAGAGGACTTGGTGTGGACGAAAGGCTGGTGAGAAGCCCGAGCTTCGCTTTGATGTACATATATCCGGGACGACTGGAACTCGTCCATGTGGATCTTTACAGACTGAAGGATACAGCTGAAATCTTCTATTCGGGTATACTCGATTATTTCGATTCCGAAAATGGGGTTCTCGTTATAGAGTGGGCTGATAAACTCGGTGATGATCTCCCGGAAAACTGGGTCAAAATCCGCTTCACGGTGAAAGATCCACATCACAGGGAACTCTTCCTGGAAGGAAAGGGAGAAAGGGAAAAGGAGTATATCCAGAAATCCGTGGAGGTGTTCAGGATTGCCAAGAAAACTCGAGAAGCTGGATGAACTGGCTAAGAAGAATGAAACGGATGATATAGAAATACCTGGGCAGCTACCGACTATCCCCACGCGCAGTAGTATGATCATCTTTCCAAACACACTCACCCCGTTCTACGTGGGACGAAGTAAATCGCTTCAGGCGCTTGAAGAATCCGCAAAGGAATACAACGGCCTTTTATTCGTGGTCTCTCAAAAGGACATAACCATAGAAGAGCCGGAACCCACGGATCTGTACAAAGTTGGAACAGTAGCCCGTCTGGTTCAGGTGATGAAGTTGCCTGACGGAAACTACAAGGTGCTCGTAGAGGGTATCGTCAGAGCCCGCTGGGAAAGAGTTGTTGAAGATGAGAAGCTTTTTGTTTTCGAGATCACCCCTCTTCGCCCAAAATACCGTTACACGAAGGTGCTGGAAGCGCTCGCGAGAAAGGTTCGGGATATGCTCGAACGTTATGCCATGCTGTCCACCAAATTCCCGCAAGAGGCCCTCATAATGTTCCAGAACGTCACGGACCCCGATCAGTTCGCCGACATGGTGGCCTCCGCTCTGCCTTTAAAACTCGAAGAAAAACAGAAGCTTCTTGAGCTCGTCCATCCAAAGGATCGTCTCGAACTCCTCCTTCAGATCCTACACAAAGAAGTGGAACTTCTCGAAATAGAAGCCGAGCTGGAGGAAAAGGTCAAAGAGAGCATAGAGCATTCACAAAAGGAGTATTACCTCAGAGAAAAACTCCGTGCCATAAAAGAAGAACTGGGCGGAGAAGAAGATTTAGAGCTCAGAGAAATCAGGGAAAAGATCGAAAAAGGTGGTTATCCTGAGTATGTGAAGGAAAAAGCTCTACACGAGCTCTCACGTCTCGAAAAGATGTCACCATACTCTCCGGAGGCAACCGTGGCCCGAACTTACCTTGACTGGTTGCTGAACCTTCCCTGGTCGGTGACCACCAAAGATAACACGGATATACGCCATGCAAGGCGCGTCCTCGATGGAAACCACTATGGTCTCGATGATGTGAAGGAACGGGTACTTGAGTTTCTGGCCGTCAGACAGATGAGTGACAGTCTCAGAGCTCCGATACTCTGTCTTGTGGGACCTCCGGGAGTGGGGAAAACCTCCCTCGGCAGATCGATAGCCAGCGCACTGGGAAGGAAGTTCGAACGGATGTCCTTAGGTGGACTTCGCGATGAGGCCGAGATCCGTGGACATCGCCGTACCTACGTGGGAGCTCTCCCGGGGCGAATTATACAGCTTATAAGACGTGCGGGGACAAAAAATCCCGTCCTTCTCCTCGATGAAGTCGATAAACTGGGGGTGAGCTTCCAGGGTGATCCAGCCGCGGCTCTGCTTGAGGTACTCGATCCAGAGCAGAACAGCCGCTTTGTTGACCATTTCCTGGAGATCCCCTTCGACCTTTCGAACGTTCTCTTCATAACCACCGCGAACGTTACCCATTCGATACCGGCGGCACTCCTGGATCGTATGGAGGTCATCGAGATCGCGGGGTATACAGACAGCGAAAAACTACATATAGCGAAGAAGTTCATCATTCCCAAGCTTTTGAAAGAGCACGGTTTATCGAACAAACAGGTGTCCATAACACCATCTGCCATCAACCGCGTGATACGCGAATACACGAGAGAAGCCGGCGTGAGAAATCTCGACAGAACGCTGGCACGTATCATGCGCAGATGCGCCCTGAAAATCCTCGAAGAGAAGAAGGAACGGATTCGCGTGAGTGCGAAAGATCTTCAGGAATTCCTTGGACCTCCACGATACAAAGCGGAACCAAAGATCGAAAGCCCGGAGATAGGTGTCTCCACCGGGATGGCATGGACTCCGGTCGGAGGTGCGATTCTCCAGGTAGAGGTAGTGGTAGTGCCTGGCAAAGGAAACTTCATACTCACCGGACAGCTCGGAGAAGTCATGAAGGAGTCCGCGCAGATCGCGATGACACTTGCCAGAAAGTTCTGCAATCGCGAGCATGAGTTTTTTGAAAAGCACGACTTCCACATTCACATCCCTGAAGGAGCCGTACCCAAGGATGGACCCTCTGCTGGAATCACGATGCTTTCCGCCCTTGTCTCGGCAATCACAGGAAAGAAGGTTGCCAGCGATGTGGCCATGACGGGAGAGATCTCACTCAGAGGAAGGATACTCCCTGTGGGTGGAATAAAGGAAAAGGTGCTTGCTGCTTATCGTCACGGCCTGAAAGAAGTGATACTTCCTTCAGAAAATAAAAGCGATGTTGAAAAGATTCCCAAGGAGATTCGTGATCGATTGAAAATAAACTTCGTGGACACCGTCGAGCAGGTCTTGAACAAGGTGCTGATAGACTGATGGCAGGCTTCACCAAGGTTGAGCTCGTGAAAACGATGTACACCCTCGAGGATTTCCCGGAGGATCTTCCACATATCGCCTTTTTGGGAAGATCCAATGTAGGAAAATCCTCGCTTCTCAACGCGCTTTTCAATCGCCGCCTCGCGCATACAAGTTCCAAACCTGGGAAAACACGTTCGGTGAATTTCTATCGCGTTGAAGGGTTCGCTTACTTTGTCGACCTTCCAGGGTACGGATATACCAGAGTCTCAAAGCAAGAAAGAAGAGCATGGGCAAAGCTCGTGGAGGGTTACCTTAACAGCTCCCGGGCGCTGGAACACATCTTCATCCTCATAGACGCACGCCATCCTTCGCAGACGATGGATATTCTGCTGATGGAGTGGCTCAGTGGGTTCACCATGGCAAAATCGATAGTTCTGACGAAGGTGGACAAGGTCAAGCGCTCACAGAGAACGCGGCTGTTGAACGAACATAAAAACGTTCTCTCGCGCTTTGGAGAATTCCTGTACTTTCCGGTCAGCGCCGTCACCCGAGAAGGGTTGCACGATCTTGAGGAGTTCATACGCTTCCTTGTCAGAAGCAGGGGTGAAAGATGATAAAACCTTCAGAAGAGATCTACGAAAAGCGTCTTAAAAAGCTTCGTCTGGCAGTCCTGCTGATCGCCATAGTTTTCATCTCCGGCACCCTGGGTTATGTGGTAATAGAGGGATGGAATATACTTGAATCCTTCTTCATGACGCTGATAACAATCTCCACGGTGGGCTACGGTATAGTAAGAGAACTCAGTCCAGCTGGAACGATTTTCACGATGATACTGATAGTAGCCGGCATAAGTGTTGTTCTCAACGCGCTTTCCAATCTCGCCGCGTTCATAGTTGAAGGAGAGATACTCGAGGTTTACAGGAGGAGAAAAATGATGAAGGATATAAGCAAGTTGAAAGACCATCACGTGGTTGTGGGATTGGGCAAAGTGGGTAGATACGTGGCGAGTGAGCTGGCAAGAGCTGGCGAACCTGTGGTTGTCATAGATGAAAGCGAGGAAACGATCCAGAATTTCATGGAAGAAGAGGAACTCGCTAGACTTCTCTGGGTGTGTGGAGACGCCACGGATGAAAACGTTCTCGCCCGGGCCAACGTGGCGAACGCCCGCACTGCCGTCGTCACACTCCCCGAAGACGCAGATAACGTCTTCGCCCTGCTGACGATCAAATCGCTCAACCCATCGATAACTACCATCGCGACCGTTAACAATCCGAGAAACGCTTCCAAACTCCTGCGTGCCGGTGCCGACAGGGTTATCTCCCCCAGCGAAATCGTGGGAGGCAGAATCGCTGCCATGCTCACCCGCCCCGGTTTGGTGAGCTTTCTCGATGTGATAAACCGCCCGGGTAAGCGCCAGCTGAGAATGGAAATCGTGGTTGTGCCAGAAGGATCCCTTCTTGCTGGAAAAACGCTGGCGGAAGCGGCTATACCTCAAAAGACGGGTCTCATCGTTATAGCCATACAGAAAAAGGGGGAAGAACACTTCAACCCGACCAAGGAAACCCTTATAGAAGAAGGAGATGCTCTCTTCGTTCTCGGCGAGCCAGAACAGATAGAAAAACTCCGTTCGCTTGTAGGGGGAACCTGAGTGAATAAATGGATACTTCCCTTATTTTTAGGGACGATTTTCATCACCACGCTTCTTGCAAACGACATGGACAATGACGGCTTCCCCGATGTTGTGGAGTACTGGAACGAGGCGGAGATCTTCAGAGAGTGGGTGCGAACAATCGGTTACACCATTGCCTTACAGCCGGAGAGGTTTGAAGAAACGATAACTGACTGCGCCGCGCTGGTACGTTTTACCTTCGTGGAGGCACTGAAAAAGCACGATCTCGGATGGTTCGAACGATTTAATCCCCTCGTGACCTTTTCCGAAAAAGACTTGAGCAGGTGCTACCCGGATATAAATATCATCGGGGTCAACGTTTTCAGAACGGGAGAGGATTCCTTTCATACCTTCGCCGACTCACTCCACCTTCTACAGTACAACCTGTTCTTCGTCTCAAGGAACTTGAAAGACGCCCTTCCAGGAGATGTACTCGTGTACTTTCATCCCGCTGGCCATACGATGCCGTACCATACGATGGTCTACCTTGGTGAATATATCGATGGTGAATCTTATGTGATATACCACACGGGCCCTTCGGAAAACGACAAGGGAAGCATAAAAGTGGTGAAAGCTGATACCCTGCTTTACAGAGCACCTCAGCAATGGCGTGCCTCAGAGTTAAATCCTTACTTTCTTGGGATTTTCAGGTGGTCAATGATATACTTCAATCCACCGGTTTCTGAGCGTTGAACTCTCCCGGGGGAGCTGAAAGGATGCAAGATTATGCGAAAAAATCTATCTACATTCTGGTCGCCCTTCTCGCGGCCTATCTTGTGTTGTTGAAAACGGTGCCGGTAGTCTTTGGAGCCCTGACCATCGCCCTGATCTTTTCGCTTGTGGTGGATGTCATTTCGGAGTACTTCAAGAAATACCTCCGACTGAGCAGACGCTGGGCTGTAACCATCGCATCACTTGCATGGTTTGGCGCGCTGAGCTATCTGGTCTACTCCGTCGTTCCCTTCAGTCTCAAGCAGGGACGAATTCTACTAAACAGCATACAGAGCTTTGACCTTAGAAACTTCTTCCCTACAAGCGGCCCGCTAACCTCGTTCTTTGATGATTTCTTCTCCAATGTTCAGAGCGCCCTCTACTCTTTCCTTGGTGATGCTATAGGATACATAGCAACGCGACTGCCAGACCTTGTAACTGCGATCGTTCTTGTGGTAATCGCGTCGGCGTACCTTACCCACATGAGAAATCGAATAAGAACCATAATCCCCGGTTTCTTCCCCGCTTCAGAGAGAACACAGGTGGATCGTTTCTTTGTCGAAGTCTACCTCTCGATCCGAAGATACGTTGCCGGACAGCTACTGGCAGC
Organism: Thermotogae bacterium; assembly: GCA_003538775.1. Lineage (GTDB taxonomy): Bacteria > Thermotogota > Thermotogae > UBA12178 > UBA12178 > UBA12178. The sequence goes on along the minus strand of DPRG01000096.1, from coordinate 464 downwards.
GTTGTCCGTCGGTCTTGTCACCTACACGGAGTTCCTTCTTCTGGGTATCCCTTACGCGGGCTTTTTCGGGGTACTCGCGGGAATTACCGATTTCATACCGTTTCTCGGCGTTATCATAACCGCCATTCCCGCGCTTATAACAGGGGCTCTTAACGATGGGTTAGTGGGAGTTTTAAAAGTGGGAATAATTTTAGTATTGTCCAATCAGCTTGAAATGTGGGTTTTCGCACCAAGAATAGCGAGTAACCAGGTAAAGATAAACTGGTTTGTGATACTTGCAACCATGCTGACCTTTGCGTACCTTTTCGGAGTCCTGGGAGTACTGGTGGCAGTGCCGTTTCTGATCTTCGTTAAAATCTTGTGGCGATCCTTTCTGTCAAGAATTGTCAACTCGATGTGAGAGTGTGTTCGAAAAATCCTCGAAGAGAAGGAAATATCACACATCTCGGTTTCTAAGTTGCGCT
>DPRG01000095.1 GCA_003538775.1 Thermotogae bacterium | reverse complement strand
CGCAAGACTTAGAAACCGAGATGTGTGATGAGTGTAGAAAAGGCAGAGGAGCGCTCAGCGCTCTTGAAGGTCGTGTGATCACGTGTGTTTTGAGGAGTAAGAAGGCGAAAAAACTTGGCTCGACTATCGTTTGTGTGACTCTTGCTTTTTCATTCTTCAAGACTGCGAAAACTCTTTTTGGAACAGGGAAAAGTCAAGGAGAATGTGTGTGCAAGACAATAAAAAGACTCTTTAAAATGTTTAAAATGATATATTGGTAGGTGTGTACACTTTTAAAGGGAGGTGAGCCTATGAGAAGGTTATTTCTTTATCTTCTTCTTTTGATTCCTCTCGTGGTTATCGGTGGACAGGTGGAGGAGATTCTCAGATCAGTGGAGCCCGGTGATCCTTCTCAGAAGCCGTTGAAGCTGGCTATTATCTGGCATCATCATCAACCGCTGTATAAGACGCCGGTTGAGAAAGATTTCTTCATGCCCTGGGTGCGTGCTCACGGTGTGAACGATTATCCCTTCATGGCTGATCTGGTGGATCGGTATTTGAAAGAAGGAAAGGTCACTTTCAACATCGTTCCCAGTCTGATTTTACAGATCAAAGATTATCTCTCTGGCGCGATCGACGAGTATATGAGGCTTTCTTACAAGCCAGAATCTGAGTTGACAGACGATGAAAAGAGGTTCATCGTCGATCATTTCTTCGACATAAATCCGCAGTTCGTGAACAAATATCAGAGATACCGAGAGCTCATGGAGTTGAAGACGTCCGGGAAAGCTTTCAGTGATCAAGATCTTCTGGATTTGAAGGTTTACTGGAATCTGGCGTGGATTAACATTGAGTACATAGAAGCTGATCCGGAACTCAGAAAACTCGTTCAAAAAGGCAAGAACTTCACCCGGGAAGATCTCGAAGTTGTATTGAAGAAACACAAGGAGCTTCTTTCAAGCATTTTGGAGAAATATGGAAAACTAGCGAAGGAAGGCAAGATAGAATTAATAACTTCTGCGAAGTATCATCCCATCCTTCCGCTTTTGATTGACAGGGGTTGGATCGACGATGTCCGAGCGCAGATCGAAGAAGGAATCAGGATTTCTCGTGAGACTTTTGGTGTACGCCCGGTGGGGTTCTGGCCGCCGGAAGAGGCTGTCTCCCATGAGCTCGTACCCATTCTTTCAGAGCTTGGCGTGAAATGGATTGTAACCGATAAGTCGATCCTCCAGAAGTCCGGAGTGGACACAAGCGATTACAGGAATCTGATGATGCCTTACAAAGTGGAAGCCAGTACCGGCAGTGTTGCTGTTTTCTTCAGGGACACCGATCTTTCCGACAGGATAAGCTTCAAGTACTCCCAAATGGATTCCATAGATGCTGTGAAAGACTTTCTCAACCGACTTCATGAGCTGCAAAAGTTGAATAATTCCGGAGATCTCATATTGACGGTTGCTTTAGACGGTGAGAATGCCTGGGAACATTATCCAAACAACGGCAATGATTTTAGAAAACTTCTTTACGAAGCTCTTTCATCTGATCCATTTGTAGAGTTGACGACGCCAGGCGAGTACCTCGAACGCTACGGCGTTAGAAAGAAACTTCCCACGCTCGCAAAGGGATCGTGGGCAGGAGGAAATCTCGACACCTGGATAGGTGAGAAGGAAGAGAACGAGGCCTGGGAAAGACTTGAAAAGGCGAGATCAATCCTGATGGCAAGACGTTCTCAGATGGATGACGAAAGTCGAAGAAAAGCGCTTGAGACACTTTATGCGGCTGAGGGTAGCGATTGGTTCTGGTGGTATGGCGACGATCAGGATGCTGGCAACAACGAAGTGTTGTTCGATAGACAGTTCAAACGAATGCTAATCGCTATTTATGAGCTTTCCGGAGTTCCGAAGGAAGAAATACCGCCATACCTCTTCGTTTCGAACAAAAAACCCGCACAGCCCAGTTACGGTAGTTTGAAAAAGGTTGAGTACACACTGGACGGTACTCTTTCGACTTCTGAGAAGAAAACTTCTTATTACGACGATTCGTTCGACGGCAACAGAATAAAGCGCGTCTGGGTTGGAAGAGGCGATACGGGTGTTTACGTAGCGGTTGAGCTGGATACCCATGCTGATCTTTTACTGGGGAGCGACCTGCGAGTGGAGCTCTACATGGATTCGCCACATGCCGATATTGTGAACGCTTCGACGAAGTATTCTGATCCCGAAAGCCCTACTGACCTTGGTTTTGCGCCTTCTCACAGGCTCAGCGTGAGCTTGAAAACATGGAAGAACCGCCAGCGTGTGAGTTCTTATATTGCCGGTTCTGGCGAGAAATGGATTCTCACCACCTCGGGCGCGAAGGCTTCATTAGATAAGGTTGTGGAGTTTGAAATCCCGTTCGATTTCCTGGGCATCAAAACAGGTGAAGAATTCAACCTCGCTGTGGTCGCGGTTGAAGAGAAACGCGATGTTGATCTATGCCCGGACGCGGGGCCGGTAAGGGTTAAAATTCCCAGAGCGGTTTCTGGAAAGGTGGTAGCGGAATTTACGGATCCTGAGGGAGACGAGTATGGTCCGGGGAGCTATACCTATCCCAAAGATCCCGCTTTTGAACCGTTCAAGGGCCTTTTCGACGTTTTGAAAGTGCGCGTACTGGAAAACGAAGAGGCTTTTGTCTTTCAGTTCTGGTTTGGAGAGATGACCAACCCATGGAACGCCCCCAAAGGATTCTCTCACCAGTTAATAAACATATATCTCGATACGAAGCCAGGAGGAAGAACGGATACTTATCACGAAGGAGCCAGGGTGATGTTCGATCCTGCGCATCCATGGGACTATTTCGTGAAGGCTGCGGGATGGCCCTCCTACGGTCAATTCTTCGCTACATCGGAGGGCGAGGAAATACCCGATGCTGTTATCGTAGAAGCGGATCCTGGAGAGAAGCTGATCAACGTGATCGTGCTCAAAAAACATCTGCAATTGACTGGCAAGGAGTTCTACTCTTACTTCCTCATTGGAAGTCAGGATGGATACGGTCCAGATAATTTCCGTCCTGTCACAAGGGAAGCCGGTCAGTGGACACTCGGTGGTTATCCCGAAGACGCGGGCGATTACGGAACATACGTGGTGGATGTCGTGCTCCCCGAGGGACTGGATCAGCGAGCGGTTCTTTCTTCATACGATGTTTCCAGGAAGAGATTTCCAACGGTCTACCCGTTGAAAATACCATTGAAATGATAAAGAAGGGGCGGATCGTCCGCCCCTTTATATTTTTTGAAGCAATCCTTTAGTTTCCAGTATCTCAAGATAGCGTTTGAGTTTCTCCAGGCTTAGGCCCTCACCGAACTGTCTGATGAATATCTTATGGGCCGCGTTGACTCCGAGTCCTCGCTCCAAGAGATTGAGAATCTCTTCACTGTTCGAAGTGAAGTTAGTTTCAGGAAAAAGCTTTTCAATCTCCCGTCTTTCCTCAAAGGTTGTCAACTTCTGAAAGGCATTACCCAGGGGGCCTTTGAATGTTTTTCTGTAATAATCGTCTTCGATGTTTATCCGTTCGGCTTTCAGTTTATCCACCACTTCGTCGACCATGGCTTTTATGTGAGGTGGAAAATCGAGTACTTTCTTCATCTCTTCGTACTCCTGTCTCACCTTCTCCGCCATAAAATGCTTTACAGCAGGGTGATCTTCCGTTTCCATCACTGTGAGAAATTCCGTGAGATCCTTCATGTAGCTTGAAAGGATACGCCGAAGAGCAATCGATCTGGGTTTAAGATCGCTTTCTTCAGATGTAGTCCATAGCAAAGAGTCTACCACGGAGTTTATCGTCCAGGCCAGTTCGGAAGGATCCACCATCTGGGAAGTATCGAAATTGGTGTGATAGAAAGTGTCCGGCCAGTGACCGAGGAATGGGCATCCAACGCCGAAGCTTTCTATTACATAATGATCAGAACCTCCTGAGTAGGGCATCACCTCTAATCGTCTGCCCATTGGTGCACGCATGGTGAGAGCGGCGTGGATGAAGTGATCGGCGAATCCGTTTGTTGACCAGGGCGACTTCACGAGCAGAAATTTTGAGTGGGTCTTTTCCTGATCCTCTCCAACCATGTCCAGGTTTATTCCATACCAGAATGAATGGTTGTTCAAAAAGTAAGGAACCGAACCAAACATTTCGGGGACCCATAGAAAAACCACGTCACGCTGGAGCTCAAAGTTATTTTCCTTCATAATTCGCGCGATTTCCAGAAGTGCCGCAGATCCTGAAGCGTTATCGTTTGCTCCAGGCGAGGGATGGCACAGATGAGCCATAACAACCACAGGAGACATTTCTGGATTTTTACCCTTGAATCGGGCTTCCAGAACCTTCAATGTACCTCCAGTTTCCACGTCAATCCGCACACGCACGACCACTCTGTCACGCTCCGTCATCTTCTTAAGTCTGGCGTACAGAGCAAAAGGAACGGAAAATCCCACAGCTCCCTTCTCGAAGCTTTCCCTGTCTCGACGCAATCCCACGTAGTTGACCATGTGCGGTTGATGTTTACCAGTACGCTCAATGTGCTCGTCTGCGTTTCTGAGAAAATAGCTCAACATACCCGAAGCCCCATATCTTTCCACTGCGAGATCAAACACCTTTCCGGGATCACCATTTGCGAGCACGAGTTTGCCTTTAACATCTTTTCCTTCATAATCCGAAGGGTCTTCTCCCTTTCCCACATCCACTACTTCGAACTTGCCGTTGCAGGGAGCGCTTCCCAGCATGACAACCAGAGGAGTGTATTCGGTGCTGAGTAGAAATTCTCTTTCGGGCTCTTCGAGTACCAGCTCTCCGTACAGAACATTCCAGCCCAGGGGATGTATCCATGTTTCCGTTTTCGTTACTCCATCCGCGGGGTATTCTAAGATCTTCACCTCATCCTCGGTATATCCCGTGGCACACAGCTGGCCTTTGAGGTATTCCACTGCTCCGTCGAAACCCACGCTTCCTGGTATCCTGTGAAACCTCGTCAGGTTGAAAACCGTTCCCCACGATCTGTATCCGTTGGTCCAGACTCTCACTTTTAAGCCTCCTTTTCATCGATATACTTGATAAGGCACTCCTCAGTTTTCCACAAGAAAATCTTCTTTACTTACAAAGAGACCGGTTTGTATGCCGGTAATCTTGGAATTTTTGTTTTTAGTTGTATAGAAGCACTTCTCTAACACTTTTAACCCTGCCTTCAGATATTTCCACGAGATGGGCGCTGCCATATGAATTGTTAAGAAAATAAATGCCGTCCCATATTTCGCATCCAGGAGACTCGTGGATGTGTCCGAAAGCATGGAGTATTGGTCTTCTACTAAAGACAAATTCTCTGATGGCAACACTTCCAAGGTGCTTCATACTTCTCCCGCCAACATCTAAAATGCCAAATGGTGGAGCGTGACTCACGAATATAAACGGACTTGGAGGATTTGCATGAGAGAGCATTTCTCTTAGTTCTTCCTCGCTCTTTTCGCGGTTTGTGTTGAAAGGCGTGATGGGCACATATTCGAAAGGAAAGATCCAGATGTCCCCAATCCTGGTGAGGGAGGTGAGGCGGCGTGGGTGTGTTTCAAACACGTAATCATCGTTGCCGAGTATAAAGTAATGTTCAAAACCTTCGAGTGCTTCAATGTAGGCTTGAAGATGTAGCGGATGAGTGGTTCTGAAAGGTCTCACAGCACCACAAATGTCACCACAGTTTATGACAACGTCTGCTTCCTTTGCGACCTCTTTCAACCTTTTGATGAACACCTCGCCATTGTGAAGATCGGAAACGAAGAGAAATCTCATGCTTTTTGCCTCCATTGTGTCGTCCTATGTGGATTATACTAAGAACCGGAAGGGGGATGTTAATATGCGTGCTCTCATCGTAGATTCACCGGGGCTTTCGAGAATCGCTGAAAGAGAAATTCCATCGCCAGGGAGTGGGCAAACGCTGGTTAGGGTTATAGCGTGTGGTCTATGTGGCACAGACTACAAGATTTTCTCTGGAAAGACCCACGCTGAATATCCCATCATTCCCGGCCATGAGATAACCGGAATCGTTGAAGAGTCGGAAGAAATCGAAAAAGGCCAGATGGTTGTAATCGATCCAAACAGGCCATGCGGGAGGTGTCGTTTTTGTAAAAGTGGCCGTCCTCATTTTTGCGAACATCTTCAGGCAACGGGTGTCACAGAGTCGGGAGGATTTTCTGAATATGTTCTTGTATGGAACACACAGGTGTATCCGGTGAAAAACGTACCCCCAGAGAGGGCGGTCTTTGCTGAGCCACTTTCCTGTATTCTGAATGGCTTGAGAAGGATCAAAGGTGAATTCTTTGAGCGCGTTCTCATACTCGGAGCGGGTAGCATCGGGATGATCTTCGGATTGATGCTGAAAAGGATTTTACCTGGAGCGGAGATCGTGCTGTGGGATGTGGACGAAACTCGCGCAGAATACGTATCGAAAAATTTCGTTTTGAAAGTAGAGCCACCTAAAGGATCTTACGATCTTACTGTAGAATGCTCGGGAAGTGTGGAAGGGTTCAAAACCTGTTTTGATTCCAGCGCCTTCGGAGGCGTTCTTCTTCAATTCGGTGTAGTGGATAAAGACAAGAAAGTGGGAGTTTCTCCTTATGACGTTTACAGGAAGGAGCTGAGGATCCAGGGAACCTATCTCAATCCTTTTACCATGGGAGAAGCTGTTAGAATCATAGAGTCGGGAGAACTTCTCTTTGAAAAATTGGTGACCGACAGGCTGGATCTCGAAGGTGTGAGGGACTATCTTCAAAACAACAGAAAAGCCCTTGTAAAGGCTGTTTTTTGGAACCACTAATCTGGTTCTAAGGAGGTATTCAAATGCTTTGGAAAGCCCTGTTATTTCTTGGCATTTACGCGGTTTTACACTTTGGATACGAGCTCACTGGCTGGAGGTTTTTGATACCTTTCTGTGGTGTGGATGAATCGGTATTCGAACATCTGAAGATAGGGTTCTGGGCTTATTTTCTGACCAATGTTCTGGAATATGTTGTCTCAAGAAAGCGAAGAAATGGTGCGTGGTGGTTTTCAAGGTTGTTTTCTGGAACACTCTTACCCTGGTTCATCGTTATAGTGTGGTATATGGTGCCGGTATTTTTCGGACACGTTGAATCCCTGGTTGTAGAACTCATATGGGCGTTTTTTGTTACTTTCATTTCCGGGGTATTTTCCATCGTCGTTGAAAGGAATATCGAAAAGCGTCCTTTGACCGCTTCCTTTGTATCCGTGATAATTCTTCTTTTTGCTGTATCGATCGTTTTCTTTACCGCTTTTTCGTTTGAAAAACCCTGGGTGGACTTATTCGTTGAACACTGAAGGAGGAGGTGTTCATATGGCAGCTGTTGACAAGCTCTACACCTCAACGGCTGTGGTGACTGTGAAGGCTGGGGACAAGTTCAACGGTATAACCGTTGCCTGGATCACTCGAGTATCCTGGGATCCTGTGATGGTGGCTATTTCAATAGGAAAGGCGAGATATTCACACGAACTCCTTTCAAAGGCTGAAGGGTTTTGTGTTTGTGTGCTTGGAAAAGAAGCAGAAAGCATAGCGATGCGTTTTGGAACCCTTTCCGGGCGTGATTCCGATAAATTCGCCGGCATACCCCATACCTTTACGGAACGGGGTTATCCAGTGCCGGCAGGGACGATCGCTTACATGGAATGTGAAAAGGTTGGAAGTTGCGATGCGGGGGATCATACCGTCTTTATAGGAAAGGTAGTGGGAGATAAAATCCTCAAGAATGAAGAACCGATGATCTTCGGAGAAGGAAGGATACTCCCATGAAAAGGATTGTGGTTGTTTACGGCACTCGCCCTGAAGCGATCAAACTCGCACCGGTGATAATGGAGTTGCGCAAAGTTTCAGAATTCGAGACGGTGATAGTTGTAACTGCACAGCACCGTGAACTGCTTGATATGATGAATACCATTTTTGGAATAACACCGGACGTTGATCTGGACTTGATGAAAGAGCGACAAAGTCTGGAAGATCTCTCTTCAAGAGCATTGAAAAAGCTTTCGGAACTTTTTGACGATCTCAGACCCGATCTGGTGGTCGTTCAGGGTGATACCACCACCGCATTTATCGCCGCGCTGGCATCCTTTTATAAACGTGTCCCGGTTGCACATGTGGAGGCGGGTTTGAGAACGAACAACAGATACTCTCCTTTTCCTGAGGAGATAAATCGGAGATTGATAAGCCACCTTGCAACGTTTCACTTCGCACCCACTAAAAAAGCGGTAGATAATCTGGCGCAAGAAGGTATAAAAGAAAACGTCTGGATAACGGGAAACACAGTGGTGGATGCACTTTTCTGGATGGTTAATGAAAAAAAGGAAGAGCTCGAAAAAGCCTTTTTGAGAGTGTTACCAGGCTTTGATGGAAAGACCAGATTACTGCTTCTCACGATGCACAGGCGGGAAAACTGGGGCGAACCCATGCGGAGGGCATTGACGGCCTTGAAAAATCTGATCGAAGGTAGAAACGACTTTCTTGTGGTTTATCCTGTACATCCGAATCCGGCGGTGAAGAAGGTTGCTTATGAAGTTCTGGAAGATGTTTCCAACGTTTTTCTGACCAATCCACTGGATTATCTTTCTATGATTGCGGTTATGTCGAAAAGTTACGCGGTTCTCACGGATTCTGGAGGAATTCAAGAAGAAGCTCCGAGTTTTAGGGTACCCGTACTTGTGCTGAGAGACACCACGGAAAGACCGGAACTTATAGAAAGCGGGTTTGGAAAGCTTGTGGGGACAGACCCCGAAACGATAAAGTCCGAGCTGAAGGTTCTGCTCAACGGAGGCTTTTCGGTTTCCGGAGAAAAAAATCCCTTTGGGGATGGTAAAGCTTCCAAACGTATAGTGGAAGTACTTCTTTCACACCTTGTATAAGGCGTGAAAGACGTTTTTTGAAGTGGAAACGGGAACCACGGAAGATATGTCTATCCTCAGAGCGTGGTCGACATCCTTTTCAAAGCCTTTCTCTATTAGCTTTACAGCATGAGTGGATCTTTTAAGATCAAAAGGTTGAATTATTTCAGTAAGGATTTTCGCTATAAACGACGCATCGTCCAGAAGAACATCTTCCTCACCTTCTGTTAGACTGGCTACAATGAGGCCAGCGCAGTAGAAGTCTTCGAGAGACATTTCTGAGTGTGTTCCTGCACACACCAGGGCTATCCTTTTGAAATGTTTGATTTTCAGAAACTCCGTAACCGCTGTGAGGTTGTTCAAAGAAGCAAGTATCTTGAGCTGGGCTTTTACCACATTGACCGCTCTGGTACCGTTTGAGGTAGTCATTACAACTGGCTTGTCTTTTATCTTTGAGCGGACATCGTTATCCAAAAGCTCTGTAGGAGAGTTACCAAGATCGAACCCTTTTATCTTTACAGCCTCGCGCTCTCCGGCCGCTATATATCCTTTCTTTTTCCATTTTAAAGCTTCTTCAATTGTAGAAACCATAACCAGTTCAGTAATACCTGCGTCGAAAAGCGCGCAAGCCATGGTTGTGGCTCTCAGCACATCTATTATCACAGCGGCCTCTGATTCTATAGGAACTGGCACGGAGTAGGTTTCTACATTCAATTCTTTCACTCCCTTTTCTTTATGAAAAATGCGGGGTTAAAGCCCCGCATCCGAAATTCTGATAGACACTGGTGGAGGCGCCGGGAGTCGAACCCGGGTCCGAAGCTGGGTCCCCACAGGCTTCTACGGGTGTAGCCCGCGTTTCTTTCTCGGAAAGGGCTCCCCACGGGCAGGGTTCCCTTTCCAGAGCCCCTTGGTTTTCACTGCGGATGGCGGGGCGACATCCGCAGCATAGACCCGTTTTCTGACGTTCCTTTCCCCCTCCGGGTCAAAGGAGGAAGGAACGGCTACCTTTTCAATTAGGCAGCGAGTGCGTAATCGTAGTTGGCACTTTTTTGTATTCCACCTTTTTTACGAGGTGGTGGAGACCTCGACCCGCTTCCCGTGGGGGCCACAGCCCCGTCGAGACCGTTTCGCCCCCCTGGTTATTATACCACCATCAATGTGTCACATATCCTCGTACCGTGTTTTTAGACGACCAAACCAATCACCGGGTTCAAACGTTCAAAAACGATAAAGGAAGAAAGAAAGGTATGTTCCAGCATGAAGCTTTCGCAGTTGCGCTCCGCTTAT
>DPRG01000090.1 GCA_003538775.1 Thermotogae bacterium | reverse complement strand
ACACTCAGCGCTCGTGAAGGTCGAGTGATTCACGTGAGTTTTGTAAGAGAAGAAGGTAGTTTGGTTCGGCGATCGTTTGTATGAGTGGCTTGCTTCGGCGCTCCGCAAGGATGTAAAAGCTCTATACTGAAACAAAAGAAGGTAGGAGTCAAAATCTCACCACCTCCATGTGGTTCGGTAATTGTTTGCTTAGGGGTTTGCTCGGCGCTTCGCAAGATTTAGAAACTTAAATGTGTGATGAGGATAGAAAGGCGAGAGTTTCGGGGTCGTTAATTAGATCGTTTCAATAAAATGCTGAAACAGAGAGTTTTATCTCCGAGTGAGTCGTTTGCGGATGCGAGAGGATACGGGCGGGTGTGAAATATAAGAATGGATAAGTTTTTGCATCCATCGTTGGAAGGATCGAACATGCTTCTGTTTCTTGATTTTTCGAAAACACTTACAGCATTGAAAAGTTTATGAGCTGCATTGAAAGAGTAAAAAGGGATGTGATAAACTCGTATAGGGGTGGTTTAACTGACATCAGAAGTCTTTCTTGAGGTGATGGTTTCTGGTCTTATGACGCTTCTTAAGGTTGTGGCTCCTGTGCTTCTGATCAGCCTTATTGTGGGGCTTTTGATAAGCTTTTTCCAGGCTGTCACGCAAATACACGAACAGACTCTCACGTTCGCACCAAAGATACTCATAGTGTTCCTGACTCTTATCTTTCTTGGAGGCTGGATGCTCCAGCAAATAGTAGAGTACGCGTACGAGATACTGACGCGTTATATGTCGCTAATATGAAGAACATAGAAAGGGTGATGCTGCCTTGATGTTTGGAAAACGGGAAACCAGGGTGATAGAAAAACTTGAGGAGCATCTAAAGCTTACCGGTTCTCTTCTCGAACTTTTGAAAGATCTCGTTCGTTCAGCTTTCGAAAAGGACTGGAGGAAAGTGAAAGAGTACATGGAAGAGGCCCACTCCATTGAACATACCGCAGATGTAGTTAGAAGAGAAATGGAAGGGGTGCTCTACAGCGGGGCCTTTCTACCCAATTTCAGAGCGGATCTTTTGAATCTTGTAGAATCACTCGACAAGATCACGAATATCGGCGAAACCATAACCCACCAGTTTGCTCTTGAAAAGATCGAAATACCTCCTCAGCTTGTCGATAAATTCCTGCGCCAGGTAGAGCTGGGTATAGAAACCTTTAAAACGCTTAAGGATAGTATTTTAAGTATCTTTGAGGATCTTGAAAAAGCTGCGGAACTGGTTAAGGAGGTTGAACTCAAAGAGCACGAAGAAGATAAACTTGAACTTGAACTGATCGAGGAAATCTTTTCGCTGGACATCGATCTCGCTCGAAAGCTTCAGTTAAAGCAGGTGGTACTCAATCTGGGTGATATAAGCGATCTATCTGAAGATTGCTCGGACATGGTGGAAATCATCGTTTTCAAACGGAGGGTCTGAAATGAAAGTTTTGCTTAAGGCCGATGTTCCAGGAATTGGTAAGGCAGGAGAAGTGAAGGAAGTTAAAGATGGCTACGCGCGTAATTACCTGATACCCAGGGGACTTGCTATAGAGGCCACTGAAGGTGTTTTGAAATCACTCAAAATACAAAAGAGTCTTCACGAAGAAAAGTTGTTACGTCAGAAAAAAGAAAGTGAAGCGCTTTTGAGGCGCATTTCCGCCGCTCCGCTTGTTATAAAGGTCAAAGCGGGAGAGTCGGGCAAGATCTTTGGCTCTGTCACAAGCGCCACTATAGCCGGCGAGATTACATCCAAATACGATGTCGAGTTCGACAAGCACTGGATAGTTCTGGATTCGCCTTTGAAGAATCTGGGAGTTCACAGGATTGGACTGAACCTTCCCGGTGGAGTCAAAGGGGAGATCGTGATCAAGCTGGAGGCGGAGTAATGGAGTTTCTAATCTTCTCCAAAGCGCTCTACTCAACATGGATTTTCTACAAACCCGAGCGTTTGTTGTTTGATGCTGGCGAGGGTGTGAGCACTTATCTTGGAAACAGGATTTTCGCCATATCCAGTATATTTCTAACGCATGGGCATGTGGATCATATATCGGGATTGTGGGGAATAGTCAATTCGAGAAACAACGCCATGGGCGATAGAGAAAAACCTTTGCAAGTATACTATCCAAGAGGGAATCGCGCGATTGAAGCCTATTTGGATTTCATATCCCGTGCTAACTCCGATCTCAGGTATCACTTTCGTGAACACCCGGTCGAAGCAGGATCGAAAATCTTCCTTCGAAAGGCTGGTAGCTTTGAACGCTACATTGTTCCCTTCAAGGTGAAGCACACGAGAGATGAAATAAGCTTTGGATATCATCTTATTGAGAAACGGAGTCGTCTAAAACCCGAATACGCAGGCCTGGATCCTCGCGAAATCGCAGGGCTTGTGAAGAAGTTAGGGCGTGACAGGATAACCGAAAACTACGAAAGCAAGATTCTCACCATTAGCGGTGACAGCATGGCTCTCCCAGTTGAAGAAGCGAAGGGTACCCATACACTCATCCACGAATGTACTTTTATGGATATCAAAGAAAGAAAATTCCCTAACCATGTGTCGATAGAGGAACTCATACCGTTAATACATGAAGCTCGTCCTAAGAGAGTTATACTCTATCATATATCCACCCGTTTTGAACGTCGCTTGAAACATTATAAAGAGATGATAGAGAAGGAATTCAAAGGAGAAGATATGGAATTCCATTTTGTACATCCATCGAAGATTTTCAAACTCTGAAAAGGAGGAGGACTCCCTATGGGTGCAAGATTAAAAGGCAGGCACTTCATAACTACCGCCGAGTTCGAAAGAGATGAACTGGAGATGATGTTAGAGGTTTCCTACGAGCTCAAGAGAAAGTTCGCGCTGGGAGAACCTCACAGACTTCTCCCAGATAAAACCATATTCATGCTCTTCTTCGACGAATCCACGCGTACGAGAAATTCCATCGAAGCCGGTATAACCCAGCTTGGTGGCCACGCTCACTTCTTAACTCCTGACAAGATGCAGATCGCCCATGGTGAATCACCAAAGGACACGGCCATCATTCTCAGTCGCTTCGGCCATGGTATCGCCATTCGTCACTGCCAGTTCGGTGTGGGTAACAAATACATCAGGAGCATTGCCGAACACGCTACAGTGCCCGTTATAAACATGCAGGACGATGTCTACCATCCTCTGCAGGTTATGGCGGATATGATGACAATACAGGAGAAATTCGGCAAAGACACCCGCGGGCTTAAAGTGGTTGTTTCCTGGGCGTACGCGGAAAGTCACCTCAAGCCTCTTTCGGTGCCCCAATCGCAGATTCTCCTCTTCCCGAGATTCGGAATGGATGTCACTCTTGCTTATCCCGAAGGCTTTGATCTCATGCCGGAAATAGTCGAACAAGCGAAGAAATACGCCGAGCATCACAATGTGAAGTTCGAGATCGTTCACGATATGGACGAAGCTTTCAAAGACGCGGACGTGATAATAGCCAAAAACTGGGGCGGTTTCTATGTGGGTGAAACCGAAGAGGAGATAAGAGCTAAACAGGCACAACATAAAGACTGGATATGCAACAGAAAGAGAATGGAGCTTGCCAAAAAGCATGCGATTTACATGCACGCACTACCTGCGGATAGAAACAAGGAAGTTACAGACGAAGTTATCGATGGACCGTGGAGTGTAGTATACGATGAGGCTGAAAACCGCCTCCACACTGCCAAAGCCATAATGGCCCTGCTTATGGGAGGCATCTGAAGAGGATATTATGAACCAGAAGCATTATGTTTTGAAAGCTTCTAAATTTGAAGACGCGATTTCTCAATATCTGGACGAAGAACAGTATCGTGCGGTGGTTGAATCTTCTGGACGTTCGATCGTTGTTGCAGGACCCGGGTCTGGAAAGACCCGGGTCATAACTTACAAGATCGCTCATCTGGTTCGTAATGGATTATCTCCTTCGAGAATTCTTCTGGTAACTTTCACAAGAGCCGCTGCGCGAGAAATGACCGAAAGGGCAAAAATGGTGTGTTCGTCCAATCTGGAAGGCATGCTTTCTGGAACTTTCCATCATGTGTGTAATGTGCTTTTGAGGCGATATTCGAGAAAGCTTGGTTACGACCCGAATTTCACCATCCTTGATCCGGATGATGCCAGACAGCTTCTGGATATGGCTCGATCTGAAGTTGTTGAAGGTATGGACACGAACCGTAAACGAATGTTCCCAAGGGCTTCCGTTTTGGCCTCAATCATATCTTACGCTTCCAATACCTTAACAGACCTCGCGGATGCGATTTTCAAGTACAATCCAAGGTTTTTAGAATTTCAACCAGAAATAGAGAGTATCTGGGAAAAGTACGTCGAACTTAAAAAATCGAACAACGCCATGGACTACGATGATCTGCTCATAAACGCCTTACACCTTTTGGAAACTGATAAAGACATACGGGAAAGAGAAAGTCAGAAATATTCCTGGATTCTTGTGGATGAATTCCAGGATACTAATATAGTACAGTACAAAATTGTAGAATTGCTTTCCTCAACCCATGGGAATCTAATGGTTGTGGGAGACGATTCTCAGAGCATATATTCTTTTAGAGGCGCGCGCTTTGAAAACGTCTTTGACTTTCTAAAGAAAGAGGGTACCCGGTTGTTCAAGATTCAGACGAATTACAGAAGCACGCCGCCTATTGTGGAGTTTATAAACAGCATAGAGCCAAAGTCTTCGATCCCAAAGAAGCTGGTTTCAGCAAGACGGGGAGGAACGAAACCGAAGATCGTAACCACGTGGGATCGTCTTGAGGAAGCGCAATTTGTGGCTCAAAAGATATCGGAATTGATCGAAAGCGGAGTGCCAGCGGGGGAGATAGCCGTTCTTTATAGGGCGCATGCCCACTCGCTCGAGCTGCAAATGCAGCTCGACCAGCTTCGCATACCGTACAGATTGCTTTCCGGCCCACGTTTCACAGAAACAGCACATGTTAAAGACGTTATATCATTGCTGAGGCTTTTAGAGAATCCAAAAGACCTCCTGGCTACAATCAGATTCATGAAACTCTTTCCGGGAATAGGTTCGAAGTACGCAACGCGTATTGCAAATGAAATAGCAAACAGGGCAGTGACAGGCAAAGAAATACCTGAGGTGCTGAAGACGATACAGATTTCGCGGGTCGATCTCGATTCCATAAAGAAGCTGATTGCAGAAGTACATCATCTCAGCTCACCGGCGGAAGTGATTGAGATCTTTCTGAGCGAATTCTATTCAGACTACCTCGAAGCGACTTATCCCGACGCCAGATCAAGAAAACAGGACATAGAACGATTAATAGAGATCGCCTCACGATATTCATCGATCGAAAACTTCCTTTCTGAAATTTCCGTAGCTGAACGGGTAGATGTTGAAGCCCAGGAAAGAGAACGAACGGAAGAAGTTGTTCTTTCCACCGTTCACCAGGCAAAGGGCCTTGAGTGGAGGGTTGTGTTTGTGATCTCTTTGAATCCTGGTGATTTTCCAAGCGGGCTTTCCATTGCTGAAGGTAACCTGGATGAAGAGGAGAGGATTTTCTACGTAGCAGTGACAAGAGCTAAGGACGATCTCTTCCTTGTGAGGCAGAAGGCGGGACGCCACTCACCCTTTTCAAGCAACCGACTTGTTATAAGAAGGGGAGAAGATTTCCTTACAAACATCCCGCAAGATGTGGTGGAAAGGTGGGAAGTGCGATGGGAGTAATAGGAGAGATTGTTTCAGGAGAGCTTCTCGATAGTGAATTCCGTGTCTTCAACGTCGAAGCGCTCAGAAGAATATTCGATGAAGTCGAGGCGGCAATGCCTTCAGATAAGATCGGCGTTATTCTCGTCAAAATCAGCTCAATTGGTGATGAGGATCTTTTCCCACTTCTTTTAAAGGGGCTAATGAGAAACCTTAAAACATCCATCCGGGTTCCCACGGACTTTCTGGGACGCATTGATTCGAACACCTTTGCCATACTGCTTACCGGTATAGATAAAAAGGATCTCTCAGGAGTAGCGAGTCGTTTAATAGATCCACTTTCAATGAAAGTCTCCATAGGAGAAAGAAGCGTTGCTTCGAGCGTTAACATATCCTGTTCTCACGCTTCTGAGCTTGAAAAAGAAGATAAGAGCTTCGATAACCTTTTAGAGCTTGCAATGAAAAGGCTCAAAAAGGGCCAGGCTGACCGAGGAAGTGGAATACACTGTGGGTGAAAGAATCACTTTCAACACTGATGATGTGATCTTCAACGAAGACGAAGAAATGAACCACGTGTTCGTGATTGAGAGAGGTCATCTGTGGCTAAGACGTTCCAATGGTGTTAACAGGCTTTATGGAAAGAACGAGATAGTAGATCCTGTCATCATTCTGTCCAAACGTTCGACTGGAAAGGCGGTTGCCGTCTCGGACGGTTCAGCCGTTTCTATGGACATCCTGGAAGCCCTCGAATTTCTCAAGGGAAATCCCGAAAGACTCTTTGAACTCTTAAAACAAATAGCTCAGGAGATAGGCGAAATCGACGACATGCTCGGTGAAAAGCTCGAACCAAAAGATATATTGAAACGCATTGCCAGTTCTTATATTGTTCTGGACCACAAACTTCTCAAAGGATGGCTTGGTGTTGTTCGCAATCCGTACGTCAAAGGCTTGAAATTCATGATGGAAGGTGATTATGAAAAAGCACAGGAGGAGTTTGGCAAATATATAAAGAAACACCATGGCACAAAGTGGGCCGAATTCGCCATAGTGTATTCTGCCATATGCTCTGTTTTCATGGGAAAAGAAAGCCAGGGGATAGCGACTTTGAAAACGGCTTTCGAAAACTGCAAATATAGAGAAGTCAAAGAATTGATAACCAACGTTCTCATAACTCTGGGGGAGCCAGTGGCGGATGCCCTGGATATGGAAGTTTCACGCACCAACGAGGAACCACTCGATACGGGTCTGATATCCCAGAAATTGAGGGAATACAGTGTGACTCTTCCACCGAAAACGGTTCTTTTCATAGAAGGCGAGCCTTCAGACAGTTGTTACTACATAGAATCGGGTAGAGTGAAGGTTGTGAAATACAAGGAAGGTAAAGAAGTGCTTCTTACCATTCTTGAAGACAACTCTCTACTTGGAGAGATGGGAGTCCTAACCGGAAAACCACGAAGTGCAACGGTCATTACCATGACAGAAACCCGCTTGATTCGCATAGAAGGGCCTAAGCTACTTGCGGCGCTTAAAAACAGCCCTGAATTTGGCACCAAGCTATTGGTAGTACTTCTGAATCGCCTCAACAATTCTCTTAAAAAGAGCATGGGCGTGGTTGGATTTTCACAGCTAGGCGAGGTTACCTGAGGAATCTCTGTTCTTTTCGAGCAAGTTCAGGAGGTCTGAGATTAAGGATGAAAAAATACGCGAGCGTTCATTCTGTTTCACTGAAAGGTCTTTCGGCTACCCGGATTGTAGTAGAATCTTCGATCGATACCCGTTCGGTTTACAACGACATTGAAATCATCGGCCTTGGCGATGCGGCGGTGAAGGAAAGTAAAAGAAGGGTGAGAAGCGCGTTAACACATGCAGGTTTTCCCTTCCCGGAAGGAAGAATTGTTGTGAACCTCGCACCCAGCGATTTGAAAAAGGAAGGAAGTGGCTTCGATCTTCCAATAGCGCTCTCAATACTGAAGGCGGCTGGTCAGTTGGAAGCCACGGAAGGAAACTTTTACTTTCTTGGGGAGCTCGGCTTGAATGGAGAGATGAGGCGAGTAAGAGGTGTTCTTCCGATGGTCGCCTCACTGCCACATGGAAGCGTTGTAGTGGTACCTCGCTCGAATGCGGGTGAAGCATCCCTTGTCAAAAATGTTGTGACATACGCCTTCGATCATTTGAAAGAAGTGGTCGCCTTCCTTGAGAATCAGATACACGTTGACCCTATAGAACCGAGGAACATTTCTGGATGTATACCCGTTTACGATGTGGATATGAGCGACGTGAAAGGTCAGCAACTGGCAAAGCGTGCACTTGAAATCGCCGCGGCTGGAGGCCATAACGTACTTCTCATTGGAAGCCCTGGTTCGGGTAAGACTATGCTTGCAAGAAGGTTTCCCACTATCTTACCCCCGATGGGAGAGGAAGAAATCCTCGAAACAACGAAAATATACAGTGTGGCCGGTCTTCTGCCGCCCGATGGAATACTTCTTGAAAGGCCCTTCAGATCTCCACATCATACTGCATCCACTGCTGCTCTTGTAGGTGGCGGAAACGACGCAAGGCCAGGCGAGATAAGCCTCAGCCATAACGGCGTTCTCTTTCTCGATGAGTTTCCCGAGTTCAAACGTGACGTTATAGAGGCGTTGCGCGAGCCAATGGAAACAGGGAGGATCACGGTAGCTCGAGCAAAGCAATCGGTCAGCTACCCTGCTGTTTTCACTCTTATAGCGGCGCAGAATCCCTGTCCCTGTGGCTGGTATGGGGACAGTGAACACGCATGTACATGTTCGATAAACGATATAAAACGTTATAACAGGAAGATATCCGGTCCCATTCTCGATAGGATAGATATTTATGTGAACGTTCCCAGATTGACTTATGAAGAATACAGGTCCATGAACCCTGGGGAAAGTTCTGAAAAGATCAGAGAAAGAGTGGTTGAAGCGAGGTTGATACAGCAAAAGCGCTTTTCTGAAACACGAGTTCGAACCAACGCGCGAATGAACGGCAAGCTTCTGAACAAAGTGATAACACTGGACGAACGAAGCGAATCGCTTTTGAAAGATGCTATGAAACGTTTCGCAATGACAGGAAGGGCTGTGGAAAAGGTACTGAAGGTGGCCAGGACGATAGCCGATCTGGAGAATTCTGAAAGATTGCAATACCACCATCTAATGGAAGCACTACAGTACCGCATGAGAAGCGAAGAATTGAATTAAGAGGTGAGACCGTGATACTTTTAGCCGATATAGGAAATACTCACACGGTTTTTGGTTTGAGTTCAGGCAAGAAGATTCTTGGCTCCTGGAGATTTTCCACAGGCAGGTACGAAACGGAAGATGAACTCTATACCCATCTTCACCCTCTTTTGGAGAGAGAAGGCATTACCCTCGACAGCGTTGAGGAATTCGTGGTGGCTTCTGTGGTACCTTCTGTGAACGAATGTATGGAACGATTTGCGAGAAGATATCTCAAGAATGGCGTGATCTGGGTAAAGGCCTCTAATGTTCTTCCGGTGAAATGGGATATCGTTTCGCTCGACCAGCTGGGATCCGACAGGGTTGCAAATGTTCTTGCGGCGTGGAAAGAACATGGGAACAACGCGATAATAGTGGATTTCGGTACCGCCATAACGATAGACGTGCTGTTTCAGGGCACTTTCCGTGGCGGCGCCATACTGCCGGGATTCATGACTTCCATATACGGTCTTTTCCGAAACACCGCCAAACTTCCAATGGTGGATCTGAAATTTCCACGTTCCCCTGTTGGTAGGGACACTGACGAGAATCTAAGGGTGGGGATTGTCCTCGGAACGGTGAGGGCTATAGACGGGTTGATAGAAGACATCTTTTCCTTTTATGGCACAGATGATATGAAGGTTATATGCACAGGCGGACAGGCACCGCTTGCGATGGAAGGCTCAAGATTTTTAAGCTTCTACGATCCCTATCTTACCTTGAAGGGAATGATCGTATACTTTGAACTGGTGAGAAAATCTTGAAGATATTACTCATCAATCCCTGGATCTGTGACGTTGCCGCTTACGATTTCTGGATGAAACCCCTCGGTATTCTATATGTGGGCGCCATACTGGAGCGCCTTGGTGTTGAGGTTGAGCTTATCGATCTGACTGACAGGTTTCTCCCAGAGCTCCGGATATATCTGAATAAAAAAGGTATACGTCTCAGAGAGACTCCTTTTGGTTCGGGAAAGTTTTACAGTGAGGAGATTGAGAAACCCGCGTTTTTATCAGCCATTCCCCGGCGTTTTAAACGTTATGGCCTTCCTGTGGAAATTGTGAATAGACTCCTTCTAAGGAAATTGAAGGATGCCGACGCGGTTTTCATGACAAGTGGCATGACGTACTGGTACTGGGGCATCATTGAGACGATGAAGGTCCTACGAGCTCATACAAATATCCCTGTTGTTCTTGGTGGGATATATGTCAATTTGATCAAAGAGCACGCTGAGAAGACCGCGAAAGAATCCGGAATAAACCATGTAGTTAAAGGACACGGGATAGACGCCGTCAGCGAAGCCCTCAGGTTTATTGGGAGAAACGACCTGTTGGTCAAAAGCGGGAGCTTTGACTGGTTCGAAGACACTTCCCCTGCATATCATCTGTACGAGCATCCACTGCCATACGCTGTGCTTCTTGCATCGATTGGATGTAATTTCAGGTGTACCTACTGTTCCACACCCAGGTTGTGGGGAGGATTGCGTTCTAAAAGTGTGGATTCTGTGATAAGAGATCTGGAAAAAGTACTCGAGCTTGGTGTTGAGACTGTTGCCTTTTATGACGACGCCTTTCTTCTCCATCCACAGCTGAACGAACTTCTTGAAAGATTGCGAAGATATAGAGATCGTGTGAACTTCATGCTTCCCAACGGTATTCACGCCCGCTTCCTCGATTCTTCTATTGCCAGAGCGCTCAAAGAAGCGGGATTCAGGCTTGTGTATCTTGGACTTGAAACTTCCGGAAGACTTCAGAAGACAACTGGTGGAAAAGTCACTGACGAAGAATTCTGCCGAGCAGTGAAACTACTTAAAGAGGCGGGTTTTGAGAGAAAAGAACTGAAGGCTTATATAATGATCAACTTGCCGGGGCAGACTAAAGAAGATGTTGAAAACGCGGTGAAGTTATGCGAAAAACTCGATATAGGATACTCTCTTAACGAATACACTCCCATTCCAGGAACTCCTGACTGGGTAAAGCTTCAGCAAAAAGGGGATCTTCCCAAGAACGTGGACCCTCTGCTACTGAACAACTCTATCTTGCCTTACTGGTGGAAAAAAGGCATGGATGTGCAAACCATCGAAAGCCTCAAAGCACGGAAAAGCTTATCGACAAAGCGTTAAACTTCCTGGCGATCCTTCAATTTGCTGTAGAAAAAGAGTTTCAGCCCGTTTTGTTTGGCCTGGTACATAGCCATGTCGGCATTTCTGATGAGCAGGTCAAGATCTTCGGCATCTTCAGGGTAGATGGCAACTCCAAAGTTACCTGTAACACTCACTACCGAGCCGTTTTCGAGTTCAATGGGGGATTCAAGAGCCACGAAAATCCTTTCTGAAAGGCGTTCGACACATTCTTTGTCACAATCGTAAACAAAAATCACAAACTCGTCTCCTCCAAACCTCGCCACTATGTCACCCTGTCTCATCACCTTTTCCAGTCTGCTTCCCACGATTCTCAAAACATCATCGCCAACTTTGTGACCAAGTCGATCGTTCAGCTGTTTGAACCCCTTTAAATCCATGAACATCACAGCCACATGTTTTCCCTGTCTTGTTGCGATTGGTAACATCTTTCCACCATATTCTTCTAATCCTGTTCGATTCATTAGGCCTGTGAGGGGATCGTGAGTGGATAGATATTCCAGAAAAATTCTTTCTTTCTCGAGCTCTTCTTCCAGCATTGCGTGTTCGAACATGACTCCAAAGTACATCGCAAAAATCCTGGCAATCTCAAGAGTTTCTTCATTGAAGGCATCTTCTCTTTCAAAGTTGTCGAGGTTAAAGATCACAACAGGCTCGCCTTCGATTTCAACGGCAAAGCTCATGTTGCACTTTATCTCTTTAAGTCTTCCGGCGGTGATTAAGATCTCGAGATTTTCCTTTGGTACTTTCTGATCTATGTTCTTTATGTCATCTGCACGTTTAATTGAATTCTTTTCGAGCCATTTTCCTGTTTTAGAAACCGGAAGTGTTACCTTCGAAAGTTTTTCGAGATCGTAACCAACAGAAGCAACATAAACATACTTGTTCCCTTTTTTCACCAGTACGCTGCCAGCTTGCGCATTCGGTATCGTTTCTACGGCCTTTTCGAGCAACAGTTGATACAGTTCTTCGATCTTTCTTTTTTTAAGATATTCGCTCATCAGCTCCACTAACGCCCGATGAATCTTCATCAACGTGGATTCTTTTTCCAGAGCCTTTATCCTGCGCCTCGATTCAATAAGCACGCTTAGAAATAATGCCGCTATCCCACTCGAAAGAACCAGCATCCACGAAGAAAAATCCATGATGGGTTCCAGCCTCTTGTATCTCAAACCAAAAGCAAACTCATCTCCTTGTTCAGCAATCTTTATCTGTCTCACACCGAGGTCATCGAGCAAGGTCTGAGCATCCGCAACCAGAAGAACGCCTTTATCTGGAAGACATACAGACACCTCGTTATTACACACTCTCATGAGATAGACAAGTTTTGTATCAGAGGCAGAAATCGAAAATACTTTAAAATCCGGATTATCAAGATCAACGACTTCGACTTTTTCAACCAGCGGGAAATCTTCTTTCAGAACTTCGAACCACCTTT
>DPRG01000089.1 GCA_003538775.1 Thermotogae bacterium | reverse complement strand
ACTTGCGGTTCTTCTCGCATCACTTTTGCTTCTCATCTTACCTTTGCCGGGAGCTCGCAACGTCGAAGGTTTTGGAAAAATCTTTCAAAATATCAAGCTGGGGCTCGATCTTAGTGGAGGCGCGAGGCTGGATTACATAATGAAGGTTGACGAGTCCCAGAGCCAGAATGTTGCCCAGATAGCTCAACAGGTTATTTACGTTTTGAGGAAGAGGCTTGACGCGGCTGGCTACACTGAAGCACAGGTGCGCCGCGTGGGTGCAGCCGAAAATATGAAGATCCGTGTGGAAATCCCTGGAGTAAGTGATACCGCCGAAGCGGAGAGGTTGAGATAACCCTTTAACATCGCCTTCTTTCCTTCGGTGAGATTCACAGCTTTTTCCGAGAAACGCTGTGCCATGGCTTCAATCCGGGCGATTCGCTCCTTATCTTCTTCCACAATCTTCTGGAGAAAGAGTCTTGTTTCTTCGTCAAGGGCTTTTATGTCCAGTTTCTTCAGTATTTCACCCCTTGTTTGAAGAAGAGGAAGAAGCTTCTCAAAATCTCCCGATTCGATATATTCGTCGATAACTTCGTTCAGCTTTTCAAGTCTTTCTATTACTTTCTTCATGCGTGGACCTCCAGATACCGCACCTCTCCATCGAGACCTTTTAAAAATTCGTATTTTTCTACATCCGCTTTTTGAAGCAATTCTTCCAGGTGAACAGCTTCATAAGGGGCAAATTCAAGAAAGATTCTCTTTCCGCGTATCAGGTCCCGAAATTCTCCAAATATCCTTTTGTAGTGTAAAAGGCCATCTGGTCCACCGTCAAGCGCCATTCGCGGTTCGTGTTTCACAGCTTGAGGAAGTTCTTCGAGCATGGGTGAAGGTATGTATGGCGGATTCGACACTATCAATGTTACCCTCTCGTTTATTTCGGGGACCATAAGTGGTGTCAAAGAATCGGCATGAATGAACTCTATCTTTTCAAAAACTCCGTTAATTATCGCGTTTTCCCTTGCAACTTCAAGTGCTGAACTGGAGATATCAACTGCATATCCAAACATTCTCCCATAGTAACTGAGTGAAACCGCTATTGCGCCACTACCCGTTCCGAGGTCAAAATATATATCGTCTGGACTTGCTCTTTTCAATACTATTTCAACCAGAACCTCTGTTTCCGGTCTCGGTATCAACACGCTGGGGGTGACTTTGAACCTCAGAGACATGAATTCACAGTACCCGACAACATACTGAAGGGGTTCACCTTTTAACAATCGAGTAGTGATATGAAAAATATCTTCAAGTTCATCAGCTCTAATGTATCTAAGACTGATGAAATGCGCTATATCACCATATAAAGACGCGACCAACGCCTTTGCGTTCGATGGACCGACCTTCTTAGAAAGGTCTCTTAAAACCTCCGATGGAGTCATATACCGAGCATCTGACGAGCTTCTGGATCTATCATTTCCGGGGACCATGGAGGATCGAAGGTTAAATGAACCTTCGCTTCCTTCACCCCCTCGATTTCTTCTATACGCCTTCTCGCATCCTCTATGATAAATCCTCCCAGTGGGCACATAGGAGTTGTAAGGGTTATCGTTACTTCAACAGTGCCATCGTTTATCTTCACGTCGTAAACCAGTCCGAGGGTAACAATGTCCAACCCGATTTCCATATCGTAAACCTGCTTGAGCTTCTCCATAACTTGTTCACGTGTTATTTCAGACAACTTCTTACCTCCTCATCTTTTCAAATCCCTATTTCGATTCTACTCTGCTCCTTGAATGGGACAAATTCTTCTTCATACCAGCGGTTCCAGAGTTCTTCTCTTTTGGCATCCATGAGGGTAGACACAATCTGATCCCTCGCCTCGTCAAGAGAAAGGTGGCTTTCTTCTTTTCTCTCGATGAGCTTGTATATTTCCCAACCGCTGGAAACTCTGTATGGCCCAAAAACAGCGCCTTTCTGTGCAAGGAAGAGAGCTTCCGCCGGCACAGAACTTTCGAATTCGTCTTTCTTTCTCCAGCCACCATCAACATTTTCGAGTGTGGAATAACGCTTCGCAACTTCTTCAAAATCCATGCCGTTGGAGATTTCATCAAGAGCTTTTTTTGCGTCTGAATCGGTGTTTGTCCTGATAACCAGCACGTGCACCATACTCGGCTGGTAGAATTCCTCTTTATGGGCTTCGTAGTATTGCTTTATCTCGTCTTCTGTTACTGTGGCGCTTTCTGTGACTTTGCTGAAGACAGCGATGAGATATTGTGTGTGAAGTTCATCCCTGAAAAGGTAGTTTTTGAAAGCACTTGAGCTTTCATAACCCTGAAGAAGGGCGTACTGCTCGAACTGTTCCTCGGTTATATTGCTTTCCTGAAGCACAGAAGCCACTTCTGCTTCCACTTTCTGCCGGAGTTCTTCCTCGTTTATAGTGATGCCGGCTCTGTTAGCCCACTGCTTGAGTAAAACTCTGTCGATTAGTTCGTCAAGCTTCATTCGCTGGTATTTTTTAAGGAACGCGACTCCTTCTTCAGTCGACAGCAAAGCATTGTAGAAATCCTGTTCCGTTTGCTTTATGCTGAAAAGGATGTAAGTGATACGAGCATACTCGTCCAGCTCCTGAGAGGTTATCACCTCGCCGTTGACCGTTGCCACCGGCGTTGTTTCCACTGCCTGTACGCTTGCAAAAATCAGTAAAAGTACCAAGACCGCTGCCAGTCGCTTCATGTTTTCTCCGCCTCCTTCGCTTTTTCCCAGTATTTGTCGAGGATATCTATCCCGGCTTCTTCAAAAACCATCCCGTCCTCCTCGAGCATTTTTTCCATGAGCTTAAAACGCTTTACAAATTTCTCGGTTGATTTCCTGAGAGCTTTCTCAGGATCCACACCAAAAAATCTCGACAGGTTAACAAGAGAGAATAGGAGATCTCCCAGCTCTTCCTCAACTCTGCCCTTACCTTTTTCGCGCGCTCTCTCCAATTCTTTCAGTTCTTCAATTATCTTTTCCATAACTCCTTCGGCGTCTTCCCAGTCAAAACCAACAGCTGAAGCATTTTCCTGAATGCGACGAGCAAGAGAAAGACTGGGCAGAGCGCTGTCGATATCTCCTATTCGCGAGTGATCTGAGCGGTTTTTTTCCTGTGATTTTATTCTCTCCCACTGTTGGTAAGAATACCCTGGAGAATCACCAAAGACGTGAGGGTGCCGTCTTATGAGTTTCTCGTTCAATGTCTCTATGACATCCAGAATATCGAAGCTTCCCTCTTCTTTTGCGATCTGTGCGTGGAAAACTACCTGGAGAAGAACGTCTCCAAGTTCTTCCTTCATCTCCTGAACGTTACCATTGTCTATTGCGTTGATCAATTCGTAGGCTTCTTCAATAAGATATGGTTTTAATGATTCGTGTGTTTGTTCTCTATCCCATTCACAACCGCCGGGACCACGCAGTGTTTCCATGATCTTCACAAGTTCTTCGAACGATTCTCCGATCTTTCCCACTTCTTCACCTCCGAACCTTCTCTAATTATACAACTTCAATATAGCGAAAGTTCTGTAACCTCCGGATGGTATATATCTGTTGGATGGAGAAAATACAACGAAAAAAGGAGGTAGTACATCATGGAAGCGATCTTCAAGCGCAGAAGTGTGAGAAAGTTTCAAGACAAACCCATCTCAGAGGAACAGATAAAACAAATCGTAAAAGCAGCCATGGCTGCCCCCTCTGCTGGAGGAGCGCGTCACTGGCATTTTGTGGTTTTAAAAGATAAAAATTTGAAAGCGACCATAGCGAAACGATATCCGAATATTGCTCCACTGGCGACTGCACCTGCTGGAATCCTGATCTGTGCCGACACGAAGCTCGAGGTTTATCCAGGTTTCTGGCCTCTTGATTGCGCTGCGGCAACTCAAAACGCGTTGCTCGCAGCTACTGAGCTGGGACTGGGTAGTGTGTGGTGTGCGGTGTATCCTGACCAGCAAAAGATGAATGGGATAAAAGACCTTCTGGGATTACCGGAATCCGTGCAGCCCTTTTCGATTATTCCTTTGGGCTATCCAGCTGAACACGTAGAACCCGAAGATAGATTCGACCCTGAAAGGATCCATTATGATAAATGGTAAATGGTAAGAGAAAATGCTGATTTGATGGGAGTGATAGTTTCTGGGTTTAATGGATAGGGATTACTACAAAGAACACTGGCAAAAAGTCGAACAGTCAGAAAAAAATGTACGTGTTAAAAAGAGAAAAAAATACGGATGGTTAACGGCCGCAGCGGCGGTAGTTGTGGTTATAGCGTTGCTTTTGCTCCGCATGCGATAGCATGAAAGCCCTCTTTGGACGCTGAAAAGCGTAGCATGAAAGATGGTATAATCTAACCACCGATGACAAAACGGGGGTGATTTTTTTGGGAAAATTTTATGTCACCACGCCGATCTATTATATAAACTCCGAACCTCACATTGGATCGGCTTATACAACCATAGTAGCCGATGTCATAGCTCGTTATAGAAGGTTTTTGGGGGATGATGTTTTTTTCCTTACAGGGACCGATGAACACGGTCAGAAGGTTTACAACGCCGCAAAAGAAGCGGGAAAGGACACGCACCTTTTCTGTGACGAACTTGCTGAGAAATTCCGTACTCTATGGAAAGACCTCAAAATAACTAACGATGGCTTCATACGTACAACCGACCCCCAGCACATGAAAACAGTGCAGTACTTCGTAAAAAAGATGGTAGAAAATGGGGATGTTTATAAAGGAGTTTACCGTGGCTGGTATTGTGTTCCCTGTGAAAGCTACTGGAGCGATGACGAGCTCCTCGATGGCAACACCTGCCCCTCTTGTGGAAGGCCAGTAAAGCGTATTGAAGAGGAAAATTACTTTTTCCGTCTCAGCAAGTACCGTGATCCCCTGTTGAAACATTTCATGGACAACCCTGAATTTGTAGAGCCTGACTTTCGCCGCAATGAAATGCTGAAGATACTCGAAGGCGGATTGAAAGATGTGAGTATCACGAGAACGACTTTCAGCTGGGGAGTACCCATGCCCGACGCGCCTGGTCATGTGATCTACGTGTGGATAGACGCTCTAATAAACTACGTTTCCGCTATAGGATATCCGCACGATATGGAAACGTTCGACCGTTACTGGCCAGCCGACGTCCATCTGATAGGGAAGGAAATAAATCGCTTTCATTCGATAATATGGCCGGCCATGCTGATGTCGGTAGGCCTTCCGCTTCCAAAAAAGGTCTATGCTCACGGCTGGCTTACCGTCAACGGCCAGAAGATTTCCAAGTCACTTGGTAACGCCATAGATCCAAGAAGGCTTACCGAAGCTTACGGTAACGACGCGATAAGGTACTATCTGTTGAGGGACATCGTTTTCGGCCGGGATGGAGACTTTTCCGAAGAGAATCTTATCACTCGCATAAATGCTGATCTTGCGAACGATCTGGGAAATCTGGTTCATAGAACCACCGCCATGGTCGTACAGAACTTCGGTCGTGTTCCATCGCCAGGTCCTCTTGAAGGACCTGATGAACAGCTTCGCGAGCTGGTGAAAACCACTATATCACTCTATCACGATGGTATGACAGCATACCGTTTCACTCAAGCTCTGGAAAACCTCTGGGAGCTCATAAGATTTGCGAACAAATACATAGATCTCACAGAACCCTGGAAATTAGCCAAAATACCAGAGAAGAAAGAAAGGTTGGGATCGGTTCTTTACAATTTGCTCGAAACGATAAGAATCGTATCGTTGATGCTATTACCGATAATGCCTGATACCTCTGAAGAGATAAGAAGAAGGCTTTCCGTAGACGAGAAACCCGCCGTCCAACAGCTTGAATGGGGTTTATTAAAGGCGGGCAATCCGGTAATCCATGGAGAACCTCTTTTCAAGAGGATAGACTCTTCCAAATGGGAGAGAGTTATAAAGACACCCCAGGAGAATGTTCAGAAGGAGATGAAGAGTATGGACCTGAAAAAAGAAAGAGACGATCTGATAACCATAGACGAGTTCAAGAAAGTAAAGCTTCGAGTGGCACGTGTACTCTCGGCCGAGAGAATTCAGAACTCACGGAAACTTCTAAAACTCAAGGTCTATCTCGGCGAAGAACTTGGTGAAAGGCAAATAGTTGCTGGAATCGCCAAACATTACGAACCTGAAGAACTTGTTGGGAAGTTGATCATAGTGGTTGAAAATCTTCAACCCGCCAGGTTGATGGGAGAAGAATCGAGAGGCATGCTCCTGGCGGCGTCCAAAGATAATGTTTTGAAAGTGCTTACCGTTGATGGAGATATAGAACCCGGTGCGGAGGTATCCTGATGGCCGAAACGAATGAGGTAATAATCGAACGCTCTTTTGAAGATGAAGTAAGCGACTCGTACCTCACTTATTCTTTGAGTGTCATCATCGGAAGGGCCATCCCCGATGTAAGAGACGGCTTGAAACCCGTTCAAAGACGCATTATTTACGCCATGCATGAACTGGGGTTAACCCATCGAAGTGCTCATAAGAAATCTGCACGTATCGTTGGTGAAGTGATGGGTAAATATCACCCTCATGGCGACGCGCCCATTTACGACGCTCTGGTTCGCATGGCTCAGGATTTTTCCATGCGTTATCCCCTGATCGATGGTCAGGGAAACTTCGGCTCGATTGACAGAGATCCACCTGCCGCCATGCGCTATACAGAAGCGCGTATGTCAAAAATAGCTCAGGAACTCGTCAGAGACATAGAAAAAAACACCGTAAGAATGCTCCCGAACTTCGACAATTCTCTGGAGGAACCAGAAGTTTTACCCTCTGCGATACCGACTCTGCTGATGAACGGCGCCTCAGGTATAGCAGTAGGAATGACGACAAACATTCCTCCCCACAACCTGCGTGAACTGGTAGACGCTATAGTTGCATACATAAACAACCCCGACATCGAAGTGGAAGAACTCTTCAAGATCCTCAAAGGGCCCGACTTCCCCACAGGTGGAATTGTACAGTACTCGGATAATATGAAGGAACTTTATCTAACCGGTAAAGGAAAATTCACCATAAGAGCCAGGGTGGATATAGAGGAGTCTAAGAGTGGCCCACGTATAGTTATCACGGAGATACCGTATGGAGTCAGCAAAGCCGACATAGTTACCCAGATAGCCAAATACGCTGAAAACGACGATTCCATACGTGATCTTCGCGACGAATCCGATAGACAAGGCATAAGAGTGGTGGTCGAACTCAAGAAGAACGCGATTCCCAAGCTTGTTTTGAATCGCCTTTTTATACACACGAATCTTCAAGTGACTTTTGGAGGACACCTTCTGGTTATCGACGAGCAAAAGCGTCCTCGATTGATGAACCTGAAAGAACTCATAGCCGCTTTTGTGAAACACCGGTATGATGTAATTACCAGAAGAACCGAATACGATCTGGAAAAAGCCACAAGAAGAGCCCACATTCTTGAAGGTTTAATGGCTGCGACGAGAGCCATTTCCACTGTTGTTGATATGATACGTAATTCGCGCACAGTGGAGGAAGCAAGGCAGTCTTTAATGGACGTGCTTGGCGTTACCGAAATTCAGGCCGACGCGATCCTTGAAATGCGTCTTTCGCGTCTCACAAGCCTTGAGAGCGAGAAGCTCGCTTCGGAGTACGCTCAACTCAACGAAGATATAAAAAGATACAAGGAACTTCTCGAAAATCCTAAACTTATTTATCAGACTATTATTGAAGAGCTTACCAAAATAAAGGAAGAGTATGGTGATGATAGAAGGACAAAGATTGTCTATGATTTCGAGGAGTTAACGATAGAAGACTTAATTGAAGACGAAGAGATAGTGGTAACTGTGACTCACAATGGCTACATAAAAGCCACCGAACTTAAAAGCTACCGGAGCCAATCCCGCGGAGGGAAAGGGCTTATAGGCATGAAGACTTCTGACGACGATTATGTGGAGCATGTGATAGTGACCAGCAGATTGAGCAGCACATTGTTGATAACCAACGAAGGACGAGCATACACGATTAAAAACCATGAGCTCGACATCCTTTCTCGAGATGCCAAAGGTAGAGTTATACAAAATTACATAAGAATGAGCGGAGATGAAAAGGTAAAGGCCCTCATACACATGCCTAAAGATGTAGATCCCTTATCTTCACTGGTCTTCTTTACCAAAAAGGGCAAGGTGAAGCGTACGCTACTTTCCGAATTCTCGAATATTCGTTCCACAGGTGTCAGGGCTATCAACCTTGAGGAAGGGGACCAGGTGATCGAGGCCTTCATCGTTGAGGGTGATTCGGAGAACGTCACGGTTTTAATGGCGACAAAAAGAGGCCTGGCACTGCGATTCCCCATAAACCAGGTCCGTCCCATGGGGCGTTCCGCCGCTGGCGTGATTGGTATGAAATTGCGTGATGAAGATGAGGTTGTCGGTGCTGTACTGGTAAGATCTGATAAACCCTACATTCTAACGATAACCGAGCACGGTTACGGTAAACGCACCCCGGTTGAAGAATACACTGTTCACAACCGTGGTGGCATGGGCATGAAAAACCTTTCGAATCTGCAGAAAGCCGGTGAAGTGGTTGGAGTTCTCAATGTGGGAGATGAAGAAGAGATTCTCGTTACAACAAGAAATGGCAAGATCATTCGTTTCCCGGTCTCACAGGTGAGAGTAGTTGGACGCTCATCTGTAGGAGTTAAAGTTATGGATCTCGACGACGGAGACGCGATCGCCTCTATAGCTCCCACAGAGTAGCAGGTGTTCGAATGATACGAATCGAAGAAGTAGAGCATACTGCGGATCTAAGATTGCGATTGTGTGTGGATGATGAAAGCGAGATTTACAAAGGAGTAGTAGAAGCCATTCGATTCGCTACTGAAGTTGAAGTAGCTGCTGAAGTTGAATCCACAGCGGTTTTAAACCTCAAAGGAGATATCGAAGATCAGATATTTGATATGGCAAACGAGCTGATATACCATCTTTCAAAGGGCCTGTTTCCTGTGGAACTTTCAAAAGAGGGTGAACTTTTGAAAATATCGCTGGGACGCGTTGTGAAGGACCCACATCTGGAAGTTAAGGCCCTGACCTACCATGACCTCATGCTCAGAAAAACCGATGATGGTTTCTGTACATATTTGGTTTTCGATATTTAAAAGGAGGTGTCTTAATTGTCAGAGTCGTTAACCCCAAGACAGGAGGCTATATTGCGTTTCATCATAGATCACGAAAAAAAAGTGGGTTATCCTCCATCGATAAGGGAAATATGCGAACGCTTTGGGATAGCCTCACCGCGCGGAGCAGTAAAGCACCTTGAAGCTCTGGAAAAAAAGGGTTACATCGAGAGGGCTAAGGGGATTTCAAGGGGAATCACCGTTCTTGCCAACGCTTACGACCGTTTTGAACTGGAACGACAGGTGATGATCCCCGTGGTGGGTGTGATCGCTGCTGGAGAGGCTCTTGAAGCCGTAGAAGCTGTCTCTGAGCACGTACCCGTTGCTGAGGGATTCCTCAAAAAGGGCTTTGAGTACTACGCCCTCAAGGTCCGCGGAGACAGCATGGTCGACGAACATATACTTCACGGCGACTATGTGATCATGAGAAAGCAGAACTGGGCTGATAACGGTGATATTGTTGCAGCTTTGATCGACAATTCTTATGCAACCTTGAAGCGTTATTATCGTAAGGAAAATATGGTAACTCTCAAACCCGCTAACGCCCAAATGGAACCCATCTTAGTGGAGGCTAACAGAGTGACGATTCAGGGTAAGCTCGTGGGGGTCATCAGATGGATTGGCTGAGGAGGTGAAATCGAACACCATGTCCTTAGAATGGCATGAAACTCAGGGAGTCGCGGTGGTGAAGGTTCCCAAAGAGCTCGATATAACTGTTTCTGACAACTTCAAACGAGAGGTCGTAAAAGAACTTTTCGAAAAAAAGCGCTCCTGCATCGTACTCGATTTTGGTGACTGTGAGTACATAGACAGTTCGGGTCTTGGCGTGGTCATATCAATCTACAAACGTTCGCTTATGGAAGGAGGAACCACCATTTTAGCGAGGTTGAACAACGATGTGAAGAAAGTCCTAACAATAACCAGTCTCGACAAGGTTCTCAAGATAAAGGATACCATCGAAGAAGCTCTGGAGGAAGCGATATCATGAAAAAGGTAGCCTTAGGATCTGACCATGCGGGTTATGAGTTGAAAGAATTCATCAAACACTGGCTGGAAAAAGAGGGTTACTATGTGATAGATCATGGTACTGATTCTGCGGAAAGCGTTGATTACCCGGATTTTGCCTTGAGTGTTGGCAAAAGCGTGGCTGCGAAAGAAGCCGATGTAGGCATTCTGATTTGTGGAACGGGAATAGGAATGTCAATAGCTGCTAACAAGTTGAAAGGCGTCAGGGCCGCTCTTTGCCTGTTTCCACTGATGGCCGAACTTGCCCGCCGGCACAATGATGCGAACGTCATCGCTCTTGGAGGGCGACTCATGGGAAAAGATCTGGCTGTGGCAACAGTTAAAACCTTTTTGAACACCATTTTTGACGGTGGAAGGCATGAGGTGAGGGTAGAGAAGATAAAGAAACTGGAGGGCGCAGAATGAAAATAGTGTACGACCAATCGCATAAAGATCATAGACCTAAAAACGAGCTGGATCGTCATCGATGGATTCCCCATCCCGATACAGTCGAACGGGTTGAAAGAATAAAAGAAGTACTCACAGTGGAGTTTCCCAGAAATTTTGTTGGACCACAGAATTTTCCTGAGGCTTTTCTCGGACTCGTACATCCTCAACCTTATGTCGAATGGCTTAAGAAACGTTGTCAGGAAGTGAATGAAAACGAGGAGTATTTTCCCAAGGTTTTTTTCTGGTATGATAGATGTTTTGACGTTGGAACGCCAATAATGCGCAACACGTATGAAGTGGCATGGAAAGCCGCAAGGGTTGCTTTGACTGGCGCGCAGTTACTTCTTGATGATGAAGAACTCGTTTACGCTCTAACTCGCCCTCCAGGACATCATGCAAGAAGTGATATGTGTGGCGGATATTGTTACTTCAACAATGCTGCTCTGGCAGCGGAGTATATAACCACTCACGCAGATCTTTACGTGGCTATTCTGGATCTGGATTTTCATCATGGTAATGGCACACAGGAGATTTTCTACGATAGGGATGACGTGCTCTATGTGTCTATTCACGGCAATCCTGAAGATTCCTATCCATACACAGGGTATCCCGACGAGATCGGATCAGCTGAGGGAAGAGGATACAACGTCAACATTCCTCTTGTAAGGGGATCAGCGGGAAAGGACTATCTGAAGGCTCTTGAAATTGCCTGCGATGAGATAGACAGATATGATCCAGAAATTCTGATCATCTCACTGGGTTTTGACACTCACGAAGAAGATCCGATCGGAGGTTTCAGATTGAGGGAGAATGACTTTTTCGCTATGGGTAGAGCCCTTTCTCACCTTAAGATCCCCAAACTATTTGTCCAGGAAGGTGGTTACAACCCCGAGGCCAACGCCGCGGCTCTCAAATCTTTCCTGGAGGGACTTAACGTTTAACCATGCGAAAATTCGATGATTTTACTTTTGATATCGCTGTGATCGGTGCAGGACACGCAGGTGTTGAAGCAGCTCTTGCTGCTGCAAGAATGGGCAGCAGGGTGGTGATTTTCACAACCAATCCAGACACCGTCGCGTGGGCACCCTGTAACCCTTCCATAGGTGGTCCAGCAAAGGGCGTTGTGGTGCGTGAAATAGACGCCCTTGGCGGCGAGATGGCCAAAGCAACTGACGCAACCATGCTGAACATCAGAATGCTGAATGTAAGCAAAGGCCCAGCAGTGAGGGCGTTGCGCGCTCAGATTGATAAATACGCATACAGTGCGTATATGAAACGCAAACTTCAGGAAACGCCGAATCTCTTTTTGAGATACGGAATCGTGGAATCAATCGTTGTCGAATCAGGAAAAGTAGTGGGACTCATTACCAACGTTGGGGTTCGTTACAACGTTCGCGCCGTGATAGTTGCTGCGGGCACTTTCTTGAGAGGCAAACTCTTTGTGGGAAGAAACGTGATACCTGGCGGAAGGCTCGGAGAGATGCCCGCCAGTAATTTAACCCGGTCAATAGAACAGCTTGGCATAAAAGTCGGTCGATTCAAAACAGGTACTCCTGCACGGGTATTGAAAAAGACAGTCGATTTTTCTGTGATGGAACGGCAGGATACGGCAGAAGAACCACTGGCGTTCTCTTATTTCAACGAGCCGAAAATCCTTTCAAAGGACTATCCCTGCTGGTTAACCCACACGAACCCTCGTACACATGATATCATCCGGAGCAATCTCGACTTTTCTCCCCTTTACGGAAGTGTCAAGCTGATTGAAGGCATAGGGCCGCGTTACTGTCCATCCATAGAGGATAAGGTAATAAAATTCGCTGATAGAAACGCTCATCAGGTTTTTGTAGAACCCGAGGGTAGGGAAAGTGAAGAAGTTTATTTAAACGGCTTGAGTACGAGTCTACCTTACGAGGTACAGCTTGAGATGATACATAGTGTGAAAGGTCTTGAAAACGCCGTTATAGTTCGCCCAGCCTACGCGGTTGAATACGATTATTTCCCACCCGATCAGCTTCAACCAACGCTCGAATCGAAACTCGTGGAGAATCTTTTTTTCGCCGGACAGGTTAATGGCACCAGTGGATACGAAGAGGCTGCAGGCCAGGGCTTGCTTGCGGGTATCAACGCGGTGCTAAAACTGAGGAAAGAAGAACCTTTTGTACTGGACAGATCTGAATCATACATCGCTGTTCTTGTTGACGACCTGGTTACAAAGGGTACCGATGAACCTTATCGTTTGCTAACTTCAAGAGCGGAGTACAGACTTATTCTCAGACATGACAACGCACATCTGAGATTGGCACATTACGGGTACAAATTCGGATTAATACCAAAATGGTTTTACGAAAAAGTCGAATCTTTGCGGAAAAGGATAGAGAAAGAGATGAAAAGGCTGGAAAAGGTTAAACTAAAGCCCTCGGATCGTGTGAACGAGATCCTTGTGAATCTGGGACTGGACCCAATAAGGGAAACCGTAACGATGTCGAACTTGCTGAAACGTCCTGGTGTAGTTTACAGTGCGCTGAAGGAATTCGATCCAGAACCCATAGACGACCCCGAGGTAATCGAGCAGGTGGAGATAAATCTTCGCTATGGCGGATACATCGAAAGGATGGAAAGAGAGATCAATTCTCTTAAACAGCTTGAGCATATAAAGATACCACCCGATATCGATTATAACAGCTTACCAAATCTCTCTTTTGAGGCGCGTGAGAAACTTTCCCGTATTAGGCCTCGCACCCTTGGGCAGGCTTTTCGTATACCAGGAATAAAGCCATCTGATTTACTCAACCTTCGTATAGAGTTAGAAAGAAAACACAGGACATCTCCTGAGTGATAGAATTCTATTGGAGGAGGTGAGAGCGTGAAGAGGATACTTTTGAAATCGAAGCTTCATATGGCTGTGGTTAACGAACGTGAGCTCAATTATGTTGGAAGTATTTCAATAGATGAGGAATTGATGGAACTTGCGGATCTCGTGGAGGGTGAAAAAGTCCTCGTAGCGAACGTTAATACCGGTGAACGTTTTGAGACTTATGTTATTCCTGCTCCACGCGGGAGTCGTAAAATAGGCCTCAATGGCGCAGCGGCAAGGCTTGTAGAAATCGGTGACAGAATCATCGTAATGGCCTTTGGAATCTATGATAAAGATGAAAAAGCGGAACCCCGGATCGTGATACTCAACGAGCACAACGAACCTGTAAAGGGGTGAGTGAATTGGCTACATGGATTGTATGGGTCGTTGTTGGTGTTGTCTGTTTGATAATCGAAATCTTTACCCCCTCATTTTTCATCATGTGGTTTGGGATTGGAGCCTTTGCAGGAGCCGTTGTTAGTTTTTTCTCTGAATCCTTTCTCCTGCAGTTTCTGACTTTCATAGTCGTTTCGACAATTCTCGTGATATTCACTCGACCACTCGCTAAGAAGATGACCGGCAAACCTGCGAGAAAGGCCGCAGTGGATGCCCTGATAGGCAGCGATGGCCTTGTAATCGAAGAGATCGACCCGGTATCTGGAAAAGGTTTGGTGAGGGTTGGCAGCGATGTCTGGAGGGCGCGTTCCGCAGATGGTAGTTCGATCATTTCCGTGGGTCGGAGAGTCCGTGTTGTTAGTGTGGACGGTACACATCTGTTGGTAGAAGAGCAGCGACGTGAGCCCTTCCACCCAGAGGAAGGAGGCGATTGAGGTATGATCTATGTGGTTCTTGGTGTAATACTCATTCTAATCGTTGTCATCGCGGCAAAGGGCATCAAGATCGTCAGGCCTTTTGAAAAAGGCCTTGTGGAACGTCTTGGACAGTTCAAAAGAGAAGCGGAATCCGGCATTCATTTCATCATACCTTTCATCGAGAGGATGACGAAAGTTGACCTTAGAGAAAGGGTTATCGATGTACCACCTCAGGAGGTTATAACCAAGGACAACGTTGTGGTGACAGTTGACGCTGTGATCTATTACGAGGTCAGCGACGCCTTCAAAGTTGTCTACAACGTTCGAAATTTCGAAGTAGCAGCTATAAAACTCGCGCAGACGAACTTGAGAAACGTGATTGGTGAGCTCGAGCTGGACCAGACCCTCACATCAAGAGAAAAAATAAATGCCAAACTGAGAGAAGTGCTTGATGATGCAACGGACAAATGGGGTGTGAGGGTAACCCGTGTTGAGATAAAGAAGATCGATCCACCGTCAGATATCATGGAAGCCATGAGCAAGCAGATGAAAGCTGAGAGGATGAAACGTGCGGCAATACTCGAAGCCGAGGGATACAAACAATCGCAGATCCTGAAAGCCGAGGGTGACCGGAACGCCACGATACTCAAGGCTGAAGGCGAAGCCGAAGCGGTTAGGAAGGTCGCAGATGCTCAAAAATACAAACTTATCGCAGAGGCTGAAGGCGAGGCACAGGCTATAATGAACGTTTTCAATGCAATACACAAGGGTAATCCCACGGCAGACTTGATTGCCATAAAGTATCTTGAAGCCCTGCGGCAGATAGCGGACGGTAAAGCCACAAAGATCTTCCTTCCATTCGAAGCTTCCTCGGTGCTTTCAAGCATAGGAGCCATAGCCGAGGTATTGAAACAAAACACCGAGCAGGAAAAGGAGTGAAAAAATTTTCAACATAGCCTTTTCCGATCCACTGACGAGCTTACTCCAGATTTCCACGGTTTTCGTCTTCCCTGTGGTTCTGGGATGTGCGGTTGCTGCTGGATATACCGTTTTTAACATCTACATGAACAGGGATCTACCCCTGCTGGTGTATTTTGGCAATCTTAGTTTCATTGCGGGAGTCCTGGGTTTGCCAGCATGGAATGCTTACTTCGGCAAACTCGATAGGATACATCTAATGATCATCGCCGTTCTCGCATTCCTCTGGGTAGCGATGAGAACGGGAAGTTACCTGACATATTGGAACCGCCACACACGTTTCCTATTCCTTGGATTCGGTTTTACAAGGCCTCAGTACATCTTTTACCTTTTTTTCAAACGTGCGCTTTTGTATTTGATCTGGGATTTCATCACGTTCCTTTTTCTCTCTTCAATCATATTCTGGGTGGAGTTGATACTGTATTCTCGCTTCTACAACAGTATTATCCACATAATGTGGGGCGTTGTTGCAATAGGTATGATCGAAGGAATCGTGAAGGCATTGAAAGCAAACAGATGTTAATCTATTTGTAATTCATTTCATGTACTATACCCCATGGGGGTATATGAAAAAGGAGGTAATACTATGGCGTTACTTGGAAAGGATGTTGCAAAGCAAGTAAAAGAGATTCTCTCGGAAATGGAGGATGAAGTGAAAATACTTTTCTTCTCCTCTGACGATGAGTCAGTGTGCGAATACTGTTCGACTATCGACCAGCTTTTGTCGGAATTGACAGAACTATCCGATAAGTTGCATGTAGAAAAGATCAACGTAGATGAGGATCCTGATGCTATGGAACGTTACGATGTTGAGATGGTACCGGCTCTTGTACTCATACCGAAAGATGGGAAGGATCGTGGAGTAAGATTTTACGGCGTCCCAGCAGGTCATGAGTTTTCAACATTTCTCCAAGACATACTGATCTTTTCAAAGCAGGCAAAACCACAACTTTCGGAAGAGAGCGTTGAAAAGCTATCCAAAATAGATAAACCCGTGGATATAAAAGTTTTTGTTACAACCACCTGCCCTTACTGTCCAAGGGCCGTTTTGACAGCACACCAGATAGCTCTCGTGAACGACAACATAAAGGCTTCTATGGTCGAAGCCAACGAATTTATGGACCTTTCGGCCAGATTTGGTGTCAGCAGCGTGCCGCATACCGTGATCAACGAGAAACACATGTTTGTTGGGGCTTATCCCGAAAAGGAGTTTGTAAACGAAGTGTTGAAGGCTCTGGAGGTGTAGTAAAGTGGTATTTTTTGATGTAGGAAGCGCCAAATCAGAGCTTGAAGATTATTATGACGTAGTGATTATCGGCGGTGGACCCGCAGGCCTGACAGCAGCCATATACGCCAAACAGTCGGGATTGAGCGCCCTGGTGCTCGAAAAAGACCTCGAAGGTGGTTATATGAATCTGACCGAGCTTGTGGAGAATTATCCCGGATTCACCAGCATACGCGGTGAAGAACTCGGTGCTAAAATGGCTGAGCACGCGACGCATTTCGGCGCTAATCTTTA
This sequence comes from Thermotogae bacterium, assembly GCA_003538775.1. GTDB lineage: Bacteria > Thermotogota > Thermotogae > UBA12178 > UBA12178 > UBA12178. Next base: position 3,097 of record DPRG01000089.1, on the reverse strand, counting down.
CACTGATAGTGCTGAAAAGATAGAGCTTTCAGACGGAGAAAAGATTGTCCATCTTGAATCGGGTAAAAAAGTGCGAACTAAGGTAGTGATAGTTGCTACCGGCTCCAAACCCAGACAGCTGGGAGTTCCTGGTGAAGAAGAGTTTCGTGCACGAGGCGTTTCCTACTGCGCCACATGTGACGGCCACTTTTTCAAAGACGGACATGTGGTGGTGGTTGGAGGAGGGAATTCCGCTTTTGACGAATCCCTCTTTCTGGCCAAGATAGTGAAGAAGGTTACCATCGTACACATACTTGAAAAACCTACCGCAGATGCCAGACTAAGAGAAAAAGTGAAGGCTAACGATAAAATCGAGTACAAACCCCTAACTGAACTCGTTCGAATCGAAGGAGACGAAAAGGTGAGAAGAGTTATACTGAAAGACTTGAAAACGAACGAGGAATACTCCATGGATGTCGATGGGGTTTTCATTTTCGTGGGCATGGTACCCAATTCTCAAATACTGGAAGGTCTTGCTGATTTTGATCAATGGGGCTATGTTATCACAGATGAAAATATGGAAACCAGAACACCTGGCATATTCGCTGTAGGTGATGTCAGAAGCAAAAACTTGAGACAAATAATAACCGCGGCTTCAGATGGTGCAATCGCCGCGTATACAGCCGCTCATAAGTATTTTGAGTAGTTTTTCAATTGAAAATAAAAAAGAGTGGGACTGGCTCCCACTCTTTTTTATTTGTGAGAATGAATAACGAGGTAGATCTCCATGGATGAATCACAATCACAGCCTTCCAGGGTTGTGGGGAGAGATAATATAACCCCCCTCTACGTGAAGTCTCAATTGCTGGCCGGTTATCACGGATGGAGGTGTGATCGTTATCTTCTGACCAAGCTTTTCCAGATTCATAGCCAGGGCACCTCCAACCATGTTACCCATCTCACCAATAGCGCTGTAAGCAAGCTCATCCAGCTGCTCGTACGGCATGCCCATCATCTTGGAAACGACGAATATAGCCGCTTTGCTGTCAAGACCATATACAAGATGCCCTTCCATGCTCCCAGCAAAGCCAATAACTGTAAACATACTGTACCGCTGGTCAAACTGATTCACCAGCTTTGGTTTCCCAACGGCTACGTTTATACCCGCCGCTTTGTTGAAAGTATCAACTACACTTTTTAGCAAGGCGTTAACTACTTTTGCATCCACTTTCCTTCCTCCTCCCGGTGTTGAACTACGAAAATTATACTATAGAATTACACTATAACCTCGTAATGTTATAATAACCTGTAGATGGAGGTTTGATAAACATGAGAAGATGGAGACACGGGCAGATGGCAGGAAGAGGTTTCTGGAGATTTTTAGATGCAGCAGCTGTTCTTGTGCTTTTATCAGAGCACCCTTCGCACGGGTATGAACTTGCGGAAAGACTTGGAGAGTTTGGTGTCGCTCGAAGAAGTTTCAGCGAGATGGGAGGATTGTACCGCCTTCTTTCGTGGATGGAAGCTGAAGGGTTCGTTTCTTCTTCGTGGGACACGAGTTCTCCAGGTCCCGCGCGGAGGGTTTACACCATAACCCCCGCTGGCCGTGAATTTCTGGATGATCTCTTGAGCAGATTCAAAGATGTATGTAATATCATTTCTCAGCTTATAGAAAGGTGTAATAAGCTGGAAAAGGAGTGATGATCATGGATAACTTCAAAATTAACTTCTTTCTGCCCACACGTTTGATTTTCGGTTGTGGAGAAGTAAACCATCTTTCCAAATATGTTAAGGGGCTGGGAAGAAAAGCACTGGTTGTCATAGGACGTTCCAGCGCCAGAAAAACCGGTTCACTTGATAAGGTTCTTCATCAATTGGACGAAGCCGGAATCAAAGCAATTGTTTATGAAGGGGTACTTCCCAATCCTATTCTCGATCATGTGAACGAAGCCGCAGAGCTTGCGGCAAAAGAAAAGGTCGAATTCGTTGTGGGACTCGGTGGAGGAAGCTCCATAGATAGCGCTAAAGCTATAGCCTTGACGGCAGCCAATGGTGGAAATTTCTGGGATTTCGTAGACGGGACAAGAAAGCCTACTACAGCGTTACCGATTGTCGCCATCCCAACCACGCACGGCACAGGGACAGAAGCCGACCCATTCGCAGTGATAACCAATCCTAAAACGAAAGAAAAGGCGGGCATCGGCTACGATCTCATATTCCCCACCCTTTCTGTGGTGGATCCCGAGCTTATGATCACTTTGCCCCCAGATCAAACTGTGTACACCTCCATGGATGCCTTTTACCACGCCATCGAAGCATTCTTTAACATAGAAGCCGATCCTTTCTCGGATCTTCTCGCGCTCGATGCTATGAAGCGTGTGGTGAGTTATCTGCCTCTGGCTTACCGTGATGGCTCCGATATCGTTGCACGCTCACAACTCGCATGGGCAAATACCGAAGCGGGTATCACCGAAACTTTAACAGGTGTCATAGCAAACCACGCGATAGAGCACGGCTTAAGTGGTTTCCATCCAGAGATACCACATGGGCTCGGTTTAGCCATCGTAGGCCCGTATCTGTTTGAATATCTTTTCGATCACATAAAAGAAAAGCTTGCGAGGGTTGGAAGAGAGGTATTTGGCGCTCATGAACCGAACGATGAAAAAGCCGCGGAACTCGCTTTGACGAAACTCAGAGATTTCCAATCGCTTTTCGGCTTGAATAAAAAACTTGGAGACCTCGGCGTTTTGCGTGATGAAGTGGAAAGTATGATCAACACCTGTTACAAGATAATGAAGGGTGTCATAGTGAAAACACCAGGAAATCTCGGAATAGATGAGCTGGTAAAGATCACGCTTATGGCTTTTTGAAGATGTTCGGATGTTTTCTTTCTAATCTCATGTCGAGTGTCCTGTTGAAAACAAGGCCCATACCCCACAGCCCGGGTTTTTAAGTCTTCTTTAGTGCTAAAGCAAACACTCATATAAATGATTACTGACCCCTAAACTTCTCTGCCTCCTTGCTCTTCAAAACGCGCGTGATCACACGACCTTCACGAGCACTGAGCGTTTTTCTGCCTTTCTATCCTTATCACACAGCTCGGTTTCTAAGTCTTGCG
>DPRG01000112.1:1752-14389 GCA_003538775.1 Thermotogae bacterium | reverse complement strand
CGAAGGCCACTTACGCCTCAAAGCTCTCGCCGGACGATCTTTATACGAACTGGTTTGAAGAGGCTGAGGTCGTCAGAAATCATATACGTTCGCTCGACCCTTCGCCAGGCGCGAGAAGTTTTTTAAACGGCAGTATCGTGAAACTCTTCAACGCTTGGGGTCTGGATAACGTCCAGGGCGTTCCAGGAAGGATTTTAAAGATAACAAAGGAGGGAATGCTTGTCGCCGCAGGAAGAGGTAGCGTGTGGATAGGGAAGATTCAGTTTCCTGGTGGAAAGGTGCTGACTCCGTGGGAGGCTCTTAACGGAAGAAAAATAAAAGAGGGAGATGAATTCAGTGTCCATAGTCACACGTAACGGCGATGGCGGGATCACGAAAACCCTGGATGGGCGAGTCGTGAGAAAAGACGATCCACTCCTTGAGTTTCTTGGCACACTCGATGAACTCAACAGCTTTCTGGGACTGGCAAAACATCAACTGGAGGCTCCCGAAAAAGAGGTTGTAGAAAAGATACAGGAAATTCTCTTTAAGCTGGGGGCTCGAGCTGGCTATCCAGAACATTACGCCGATATGGACGAAGAGATCGAATGGATAGAAAGACATATTGCCAGTCTTGAGACGGGGATAGAATTGAAGGGTTTCGTCATACCAGGCGCTACGGAAGCCTCGGCTTTTCTCGATGTTTGTCGCACAATAGTTAGAAGAGCTGAAAGAAGAATTATCCCGTTGTTGAGGAATGATGAAAGGTTACTCAACTCGCAGATCTTCTTGAACCGGCTCTCTGACTTTCTTTTCCTAATGGCAAGAACAGTGGAATCTAAGGGTCGCATGTAGTATGTCGTAGCAGGAGGCTGAACAGTATGGCGACAGATACTCCCGTTGGATTTAACGATCTCGTGATCTACGAAATCTTCGCGCGCGCTTATTCCCGCGCCAAAGGAAGACAGTTGAAGGCGGTCACAGAAGATCTTCCAAGGCTCAAATCCATGGGTGTAACCACCATCTGGTTGATGCCGATACATCCAACGGGAGTCAAGGACAGGAAAGGAACGCTGGGTTCTCCTTACGCTATCAAAGATTTTTACGCAATAGATCCCGATGTTGGCGACGAAAGACAAATGAAGGAGCTTGTACAGCGCGCACATGAACTGAAAATGGGAGTAATAATGGATATGGTCCTCAACCATTGCGCCACGGACGCCGGGATAGTCTCAGAACATCCAGACTGGTTTCTGAAAGACGGCAACGGCAACCACTCCAGAAAAGTGCCGGATTGGGAAGACGTGTATGATTTTGACTACACAAACCCCGAAGTCGCAGAGTACATGATAAGGATGATGAAATACTGGGTAAAGGAATTTGATATCGATGGATTCAGATGTGATGTAGCCGGGTTAGTGCCTCTTCCTTTCTGGTTGAGAGCGAGACGGGAGCTTTCCGAAGTGAAGAAAGGGCTTTTATGGATTTCCGAAACACACGACCCGCATATGTATGAAGCATTCGACGCGACTTATGACTACGATGGATATTACAGATTTCGCGACTTCCTCGAGGGGAAAGCATCACTGCACGACTACCTCGATTACATAAAGAGTCAGGACAGTTTTTTCCCTCCCAACTATATAAAAATGCGTTTCCTTGAAAACCACGATCAGGTGCGAATCGCGTCTCTGATAAACGATCTGTCTCATCTCAAAAACTGGACGACCTGGCTGTTCACATGTAAAGGCGTCCCTCTGGTGTACAATGGTCAGGAATATGGCCTGAAGGAGAAACCGGATATTTTCAACGAATACCTCATCCCCTGGGAAGAGGGAGACAAATCCCTTTTTGAATTTTACAAACGTCTGGGGACGATCAGAAGCAACTCTATGCTGATCAAAAGAGGGGACTTCAAGCTTGTGAAAAACAACAGGCCAGACGATGTGATAAGCTTCGTTCGATCCATCGAAAACAGGTGGATATTGGTAGTTCTCAACGTCGGTAATTACGAAGGACCTGTTGAACTGAACTTTGAAGGACTTGTAGTGGTGGATGATGTCTGTTTCCACGCTCAGGAGCTTCTGAGCGAAGATTACAGTAGACTTCGAATAAAACAGAAAAAAGCGGTGCTGGATATATCGAATGATCCGCTGATTCTTTCAGGCTATGTGGGGTGTTAGTATGGCCCTGGGTTATGGAACTCTTCAACTCAGACTCTTTGGGATTTCTTCACTGAAAGAAAAACGCAGTATAACGAAGAGTCTTTTGAACGATATCCGCAAGCGATTCAACGTTTCGGTCATTGAATCTGGTTCTAACGATTCAAAATTGATCCTGGAGATCTCTTACGCGATAGTCGCAAGGACAAGAGCTGAAGTGGATTCGATCAGCGACAGTCTTGTGCGGTTCATCGAGGATTTTAAGGGTTACCAGATAGTCAGCGAGAGGAGGGAATCGTGGTGAGATTGAAAACGTTTCTGACTTTCCTGCTTTTCCTCACTTCGTTTTCCGTTATATTGTTTGGAATAAAGCTTTCGATTCTTTCAAACGGAATGTCTATAGTGGAAGAACACAAGGAAATTTCCAAGGAAGGAAACGTTGTCCGGCTTTCACTAAAATCCGAACCAAAGCTGGTTTTTGCAATACCTCCGGTTGAGCGGATGGATTTTCTTAACGACGACACGATCAGGGTATATTCAGATACTACTTTAAATGACATCCTTTTTTTGTACTTCACCAGATCCTTTTCCTGGGGAGCTTACCATCTTCTCGATCTTTCGGGAGGATTTCAAAGCGTCGCTGTTGTAAGTGCAAAGGAATCTTTTAAAGGAGACGTTTCACTTTGCTGGGGAGTTTTCCAGAACCTTTCTACCAAAGGACAGGTGAGTTTTCTTTCAAGCAGGGAGGTGAGTGAAAAGTCTGAGACGTTGAGATCTATCGATCTCGGTGAAATGGAGTTTAAAGAAGGATGGAGTGAATTCACCCTCCTGAACCTTCCAACAACCTGGAAAAAGTTGAGTCTTCTTGAAACTTACGGCGATGTCAACGACCAGCCTTTAAGTGCTGTTGCTGCTTCTGAAGAACCGTTGCATACGGACATCCCACCGGGAACTGTTTATGTTTTCGACAACGGTGCTTTTGCGGGCACTGTCAACCTGAATGGGATGACAAAAGGTCAGAAGCTTGAAATAATTTACGGTAGCGATTATGATATAAGAGGAAGCAGGGTCACGTTGAAAGAGGAACGCGCGGGTTCGTATCGTAGAAGAACGGTGAAATTCTACGTCCGCAACTACGGTAAGGAAACGAGAAACGTCCGTGTAATTGAGCATATACCATCCGATGCACGAGTACTCGGAAGCGATATGGATTTTGAAAGAATTGCAGCCGATAAGATAGCCTTCTCTTTCGATCTTGAAGGTGAGAAGACCATTACTTTTGAGTACACGGTGGAGTTTGAACAGAGGTAAAAAGGATGCCCCTGAATAGAGTATTGGAGGAAATCATAGCGATTTCCCAAAAGCTCGCAACAAAAGAGCGATTTGAACACATGTTGCGGGTTGCCGACTGGGCGGATAGAATAGCGCGTTCTCATGGTTTTAGAGATGATCGTCTGAAACTCGCCGCCTTTTCTCATGATATGTTCAGGGATGTAAAGCCGGAGGTGCTCTTGAAGCTTGCTCGTTTCTACAAGCTGGAGAACAAATGGTATTACTTTTCTCGTCCGGTGCTTCTTCACGGCCCTGTGGCGGCGGAGTATATACGAAGACGGTTCAACGTGGATGAAGAAGTTTATGAGGCGGTTTATTATCATACGAGCGGCGCTCCAGGTATAGGAGTCATCGGTAAGATATTGACGATAGCGGATGTGGTGGAACAATCCCGTGATTTTCCACAGGTTGAGGAGTTGAGGAAAGTAGCATTGAACAGCAGCCTTGACAACGCGTATGGTGAGGTTTTAAAGCAAAAGACGCTCTATGCATTGGAATCGAAGTTGTTGATCCTGCCTGAGACCACAGAGGCTTGGAACGAATACGTGGAGAGGGGTGGTAGCTATGGTGGAAAGGCGCAAAACTAAGAGACGCTCGGTCAGATTTTATGTAACTCTGGCGGTACTGCTGGTGCTGATCATCGCAGCGGTTTACCTAACCGCCTTCTTCTTCGTGGTGAGAAACTCATACGAATTCAAAGCGGACAAGGTAGACTACCTGTTCTACGACGAACTAAAAGACAGGTACTATCTGGTGCGCTTTGTGACCTCATCGAAGTTGGGATACATCATAGAATTTCCAGGGAAAGCTTTCTACGCTGCCACAATGAGAGCTTTCGATCCTGAAAATCTTGAAGCCACACTTATCGTCGTGGAAGATATGCTCGGCATTTCAAAGGACGCCTCTTTTTACGCTTCCGTGAATGACAATGTGAAACAGTTTCTTGGTAAGCTCGGTGGCTTTAAGGATGGATTTGATGAGATGCTCAACGCTCTTGGAAGAAGAGGTGTTAAGTTTCTCGATTACCTGAAAGCGCAAAGTTACGCGGAGGTTTTCAAACCCCGGTCGAACATCACCGGGCCCGCATTCCTGAAGCTTCTTGACAGACTCAACGCATCAGGAATGCAGAAATTTGAGATAAAAGGTCTCACTGAGAAACCCGTGATAGTGGAAGTAGGATCGAAGAAATTCGAGAGGGTCTATCTTGACGAATCCTCTGTGGAACAGGTGAGAAATATATTGCGATGAGCAGGTGGTGGCACTTAATTGGTCTGGCCACCCTGTTGCTGGGTGGCCTTCTTGTGGTTTTATTCCTGATCCCCTTTGCCATGTTTTTCGTCGACCTCGTATACAGGCCGATATCTCATGATCCGCTGTACGTGCTAGTAATGGGCGTCGACAGTTCTCCCACGGCCGGTGGGGATCGCACCGACGTGATGATGCTTGTGGGAATAAATCAGAAGACTGGGAACGTTTTGATAAGCAGTATCCCTCGGGATCTTGTTGTGGGAGAACATAAGATAAACGCCATTTACAAGATCGCCGGGATCGATGAGACAAAAAGAGTAGTTTCAAGCATAACGGGAGTCCCTATACATCGCTACTTTGTTGTAAACTACGATGTTTTTAAAACCCTCAGCGAGTCCATTGGACCTGTTGAAGTATACGTTGAAACCCCCATGCACTACGAAGATGTCCATCAGAATCTATTCATTCACTTCGAACCAGGTACCTACCAGCTTAAAGGGGACGAACTCCTCGCATATATCAGATTCAGATATGATGAAAAGGGTGATATTGGAAGACTTGAGCGGCAAAGAGACGTTATATTGAAATTACTGAGAAAGGCTCAGCAGGAACTGGATTATGGCCGCTTGATCAATCTCGGTCTTGATCTTCTCAAGGAGGTTAAAACGGACCTGGACCTCGTGGAACTGGTTTATCTATACTCGAAGATAAGAAAGAATCTGAAAATCAGTTATCTGACTTTCCCTTACACCGTCACCGAAAGCGGTGATGTGGTTGTCGATAAGGCAAACCTTCCTTCTTTCACTGAAAAGCTCAAGAACTGTATAGTGGAAGAGACAACCCCGAAATATCGATTCTTAGTGGTCAATAACATCGCCAACTATCCTTACAACTTCGACCTTGTGGTCAAAAGTCAGTGGGCTTCAAGGGTATCCTGTGAAGTATCCACCGTTGGTGAAGAACTGGACCTTTCGCCAATAAAAAGAAACGAATCCGTGGTTTTCATAACCAGAAAAGGTATTACCGCAAGGGAAGGAATACTCGAATGTCTGAAAAAGGCACATCCATCCCACCAGTTCCGCATCTACGAGCCGTGGAATCTTGAAGGTCTGGATCTTTATCTTCACATAATCGATGTTTTAAGTAGTAACGGCTATTACATTGAAGGTTTCGACGCGCTTGTGATTTTAGGAGTGAGTGGTCTTGAATAAGATCTTTCCCCTTCTGGTCACAAGGTTCGTTTTCAGTGATAGAAAACATTTCTTGCTCCCTTTTATAGCCATAACAATAGCCGTGGTCGGAATGATAGTCGTGTTCTCTGTTATAAGGGGATTCGACAGAAGTCTCATAGAAACGATGACGGGGTTTTATCCCCACCTGATTTCTCTCAATCCACTGGATCTGAAAGAAGCGGAAGGTTACCGTATGGTTTTTTCAGAAACCGTCGCTCAGACACCAGCAGGTTTTAAGGGCGTGCTCGTCTTTGGCATAGAAGAAGAGGCGTTCAAAAAACGTTTTAAAAGCTATTTAAAGCAGGGGCGTTATCCTGGTGTAGGTGAGTGTCTGATCGGCGAAGATCTCGCCTTAGAAAACGGTTTGAATATCGGTGATAAACTGGCACTTTTCAAAGCAGATTCGCTTTTAAAAATAGATCGCAGAGAGTACGCTATTTCCGGTATCGTTGACTTTGGCCTGTACCAGTACAATTCAAGAAGCGTGGTTCTGAGGTTAGAAGATGCGGAAATGTTCCAAAGCAGTCTCTACGCATATTATCTCGATGATCCGATGAAAGCGAACGAAGTCGCGACAGCTTTCAGGAATGAACAGGGCGCTATAGTACGATCCTGGTTGGAATTGAATTCCACGTATGCGAAGGCTCTGAAAGTAGATCAGCTCTTTGCAATCATAATAACCGTTTTCATAGTCATGCTTTCAGGCTTTGGTGTATCAAACTCCGTCCTGTACTCGGTTTTAACAAGACGAAAACAGGTGGGCGTGCTCATATCACTTGGCATGGAACCAGCCGGAATACGGAAACTGTTCATAGCTATACCCCTGGTGGTCTCTCTTATAGGCGCTGGCGTTGGTTCCGCTATAGGAGTGCTGGTAACCTTTCTTTTGAGATTTGTGAAGATTCCCCTTCCAGAAGACGTCTTTCTCACTGATTATCTCCCTGTGGCTCTGAAAGTTCAGGATGTGCTTGTCGCATCGGCGCTCGTTGTTCTCATCTCGGTGGTCTTTTCTGTCATGCCGTCTTCGATGGCTGCCAGGACTGACCCGGTAGAGGTGCTGCGCGGTGAATGAAAAGCTGCCGCTCATAGAGTTGAAAAACGTGAGAAAAGCCTTCGAAGGACAAACAGCACTGGATGGTATTGACCTGAAAGTCGCCGAAGGAGAATTTCTCGGTGTTGTCGGTCCGTCTGGCAGTGGAAAGTCAACCCTGCTTCACATCATGGGAGGCCTTTTGAAACCTACAGGTGGGAAGGTTCTTTTCCGGGGAGAGAACCTTTACGAAGATTTGAAACTCTCAGATTATCGAAGGAGCGTTGGATTTATCTTTCAATCCTTCAACCTTCTGGATGAACTTACTGTACTGGAAAACGTGATCCTATCCATGGTGGTATCTGGCCTGCAGGGAGACAAAAAGACCGCCTTGAAAGCGCTGGAAAAGGTGGGAATGCATGAAAGATGTAATGCGAAACCTTCTACCCTCTCTGTCGGTGAAAGACAGAGAGTGGCGATTGCTCGCTCAGTGGCACGTGACCCTTTGATCATCCTCGCAGACGAACCAACAGGCAACCTCGACACTGAGAACAAATTGAAGATAATGGGAATACTGAAGGCACTCAACGAGGAAGGAAGGACCATAGTGGTTGTAAGTCATGATCTCTTCACACTGAAGGTTGCAGATAGAATAGTTGAGCTGGTGGATGGTAAGATCGTTAGGGAGGTGGCAGGAAATGGATTTTCGTGGCGCAGTTGAAAGAGCCGTTAAGATGGAGGAGGCTTCCTACAATTTTTACGCGAATCTGGCCGATGTTGTTGAAGACAGATCGATTGCAGAGTTTGCGAAGGAGCTCGCAGAATGGGAGCTCTCCCACAAAGAAAAGCTTCTTTCCCTTCTCGATGGTGAAATCTCAACCGAAGAGCTTGGGAAACAACTACCACAGACGCTGGGTATCGCCGAATTGTTCGATGAAGATTCACACGCTCCCGGCAAGGACGTCAAGCTCGAAGAGTTGCTGAGGTTCGGTATCACCAAAGAAAAAAAGGCAGCAAAACTCTATGAGAGTTTAAAGATAGCGGTGGACGATCCCGTACTCGTGGAACTCTTCGATAAATTGAGGTCGGAGGAACTCACTCATCAGGAAAAGCTTGAGAAACTCTATGAAGACATGATCCTGGAAGGACCGTGAATGTATATATACGGAAGGAACTCCGTCCTTGAAGCGCTGTCTCAGGATAAACATCCTGTTAAACGGCTTTTCATTTCAAAGAAGCGGGGCGAAGAGAAGATCGTTCGCCTCGCTTTAAATCGTGGTATCAAAATATTAGAAGTCCCTGACAAAGTTCTCCGTGATCTTGTGGGGAACCAGAACCACCAGGGTTTTGTGGCAGACGTTGATTTTATCTACGAACCACTTGACTCTCTCTTCGAACTGCCGGTTGTCCTCGCGCTTGATCACATCCAGGACCCACATAACCTCGGTGCTCTGGCTCGAAGTGCCGCGGCTTTCGGCGTTAGAGGCTTTGTTGTTCCCAAGGACAGGGCCGTTCATGTGACCCCTGCGGTGGTGAAGGTTTCCGAAGGTAACGTCTTCAAGATCAGCATTTCTGTAGTCACCAATCTTCGGATGGCGATCGAGGAGTTTAAGGAAAGAGATTTCTGGATATACGGCTCAGACATGGAAGGTAAGGCTCTTTGGGATGTTTCGTTCCCCGAACGTGTAGTTCTGGTTCTGGGAAGCGAAGGCAAAGGTCTTTCCCGCCTGATAAAAGAAACTTGTGACGAGTTCATCTCCATCCCAATGGAGCCGGGAGTGGAATCGCTCAACGTCTCTGTGAGCGGAGCCGTGTTTATGTACGAATTCTATCGCCGCGCCAGATCAGGGCGCGGGAATGATAGATAGCACGAACCAGGTCATTAAAGCTCCAAGGATTACACCCGAAAAGGCTGTCAATCCCGTTATCAGAAGGCTCTGTCTTGAAAACGAGGTTATCTCCTTTTTGGCAGCCTCTGTTTGGGTCTGCAGCTCCTTCACCTGTTCTTCCAGGGCATTCATTCTACCTGAAAGTTCACCTATGGATGAATCCAAACTGTTCAAAGAGGCTTTCAGGGCGTCCAGCTCCTTTAGCTTAGTCTGTAACGCCTGCACTTCCATTTCAGCTTTTTGAAGTCCCGCTTTGAGATCACCGATCTCGGTTATCTGATCCTGTGAGCGGGCTTTTAGAAGTTTTATCTCGTTTTCGATACCGCTGATCTTCGAATTCATAAACGCCAGATCCTTCGACAACCTCTCAACACTTTTCGATACTTCTTCAAGACGGCGTGAAAGATCGTTTATAGATGAAGATTGAGCTTGGTATCCCTGTTCTAAATTCTGGATTCTATCTGTGTGATCTTTCAGAATCTCGGATTGCTCCTGCGCCATATTGCTAATACTCGCCTCAAGTGTTTGAAGTTGCGCGTTCAGCGAAACGATGTCTTCCCTGGTGGTGGCAAGGAAAGCCTGTACATTTTCAATCGACGAGTTGATTTCGTCTTTAAAAGAAACCATCGTCGCATTTAGAGATTCGACAACGGTATCAACGTAGTTCGTAACTTCCTTCTTCAAGCCGTCGAAACGATCTGAAAAGGTTGCGAGCGCTTCTTTGAGTTGCTTTTTAACATCCGATACCTCTTCCTTAAAGCTCTCTAAAGCCAGACGATTGGCTTTGACATCTACCGAAAGATGTGTTAAAGAAGAGGAGAGGGTTTCATTGACCATCTCTACCCTATTTCCAAGATTCAGAATTTTATCTTTAAGCGCTCCGGTCGCCTCTTCCTGTGAAGAAAGCCTCGCATTCATTTCGTTCAAAGCTTTGGAAAAGCGTTCTTCCACATCTTGAACCCTGTTTTCGAAAGTGGTGGAAAGCTCGTCCATTCTGTTTGTAAGATCGGTTTTTGTCAAACTCAGAAGGTTTTTCAACGATCCAATTTCGGATTTCAACTGGCTGATCTCCGACTGGGTAACGTTGGCGAACGATTCAATAACCTTGATTCTCGTTGTGACACTATCAAGGGTCTTGTTTATCTCCTCCACTTTTATGCGCTCTTCAAGGTAGATCATAAGATTCGATAGACTCTTCGCAAGGTCGTACCGGGTTACAAGAAGGGTACCGAGAAACCTGTTCTTTTCGTCGAGAGACATCACACCCGCCTCAACCACTCGTTTCACAGATTCATAAACATCGGCAGACGGCTGGACGTCCGCTATTTTGACTTCTGAGACCGCGTAAGTTGTAAATAGACAAAGAAGCAAAATTGTGAATGTCACAAGCCGGTTCATTCTTAACCCTCCCAGATGTTTTTTCAAAACTCGATGAGTAGATTCTCACCAACAGGAACAACTATGAGTTTCATCTGCGTTGTCTCACTCGAAGCCACGGTTATCGCGTGGGGGCCGGGAGCCACTTCAAATCCCATTAAAGGTGTATAGCCTGCAAAACGTCCGTCCACGTTAACCGTCGCCCCGGGAGTATCGGTTATCACGTTGATGTAAGAGCTCGTTAGATTATCGAGATCAACAAGTTTATAACTTCCCGGCGTTGAGCGTACCCAGAAATCAAAGAACGAGCCGTTTTTCATCTTAGCGGTGAACTTCCATACACCCTCTGGCAGATGAAGAATGGTTGGAACGGGGAATTCTTCTTTACCGTCAAATATGGAGTACACCCTTTCGGAGAGAACTTCAATTGATCCCACTTCCTCCAGATTTACCTTTACCAGAGTGTTTGTCGCGACAACAACACGATCTTTCCAGATAATGGATGTTTTCCCATCTACGACTTTCATAAGAATAATTTCATGTACCCCGGGAATAACTTTAAACGCACATGGAGAAATCGCGTATGGCTGTGTGTCCACCTGCACAATTGCAGAAGGAGTCGAAACAACAGAGATCTCATAGAATATGGGGATTAACTCCACATAAACCTCGTTCTCACCCGGTTTTAGATCTACCGTTTTTTCAAACACAGAATAACCAGGTAATTCTACGACGATTCTGTGCTTGCCAGGAACTGTGACGATCTCTCTTTTCAGGGTCGGTGTCGAATCGAACGTTATCAGGGCGCCTTCGGGAACTCCCTTTAGTATTAAACGAGACTCCGGAATAAGCGATACACTGTAGAAGGTCACAGTGGATTCGTTTACAAGAAAAGTCGCCTCGTGTGTAGCATAACCATCCTTTTCGAAAACTATTCTGTGTTCTCCCGGTGCAATCACTGTTTCAAACGGGGTGGTACCACATGGTGTTCCGTCTATCGCAACCCTCGCACCTTGAGGTTGCGAGTCAATGAAAGTGAACCCCTGAGGTATTAAAGAAACCTTAACAACCTTCTTTTCATAGGGTCTGAGGCTCACCACGGTAGCTGTGTCAAGATAACCGTCAAGTTCAAACCTCAAGGTATGCGTACCAGAAGAGGTCTCGAGTAACACAAGTGTCCTGCCCGCTTTCTGATCATCCACCAGTACGCTTGCGCTTGAAGGCGAAGAATCGACTTCAAGCCATGCAAGGGGAAGGAGTTCAACATTCAATGTGACAGGCGAGGCACTCACTTCCAGCGTCAATAACTCTGGAGCGTAACCAGGACTTGTGAACCTCAAGGTATGTATACCAGACGGCAAATCCAGCGTAGCGACCCCAGCCTTTGAACGGGCTATGAGACGGTCTTTCCAGTATATGGACGTCTCGGGAGGATTGATCAAAATCGTCACGCTAACACCAAAAACCATCGCACTCAAGACAACAACAGAGAGAAACAGTATTGTTAGTTTCATATAACCTTTCACAACCAATCTTTTGACTCCTTTCTGATGCTATCCAGTAAACGATTTAAATCCTCTCTGAGCCTTTCGGTGATTCCGATGTCCAGAGATTTTAGACACTGTGAGACAAAATCCTGTCTCCTTGCTATCACTTTTTCTATGATCTCCTTTCCCCGGGACGTAAGCTCGAGGACGTTCACTCTAAGGTCATTCGGATCCTTTGCCTTAACAACGTATCCCGCGCTTTCGAGACCCCTAACTATACCTGTGATCGTGCTTTTTGCTACCCCCAATTCGCGACTGATATCGCTCATTCTCATTTTTCCGTTGAAATAGAGCTTCTGAAGAACCTCGAATTGAGCCGATGTTAGATCGTAATCTTTCAGTACTTGACGCCCAACTTTCTTTATCAGAAAACACGTCTCTCTTAATAATTCTTCAAGAACCTTCCCTTTTCCCACACTTCCTCCTCCCCGTATTCGATTCCTTTGAAGATATTACCATAAAAACATTTAGAGCCACATTGACAATGCGTTTGGGAACAAAAATGCTGTATAATACCTCAAATACTCAAATAGGAGGAGTTACACGTGAAGAAAATTCTCGTTAGCCTTTATGAAAAAGAAAAGTACGTTGAGATCCTGAGCGAAATAGAAGCCAAAGGGTGGGAGATATGGGCAAGCTCGGGTACGGCGAAATTTTTGAGAGAAAAGAAGATAAAAGCGAGAGATCTGAGTGAAGTAACGGGGTTTGAAAGTCTACTCGGTGGGCTTGTAAAAACACTTCATCCACAGATTTTTGCGGGTATACTCAGTCCTGAACCATTGTGGAATATCGTCCTGGTTGATCTATACCCTCCTCCAGACATAGATATTGGAGGAGTAGC
>DPRG01000112.1:0-1634 GCA_003538775.1 Thermotogae bacterium | reverse complement strand
TGAGAGCCGCTGCCAAAAACTGGACGAAAGTTAAACCCGCTTTCGACCTCGAAACATTGAAGATGGCTTTAGAAAGCGACGACATCGAAACCAGAAAGCGTTTGGCGGCATTAACCTTCGCCTTTACCAGCCAATACGATTCGTTGAGAGCCAATCAGTTCATGCCAAACATTTCACTATCCTTTCAACAGGCGAATCTGGACCTCAGATACGGTGAAAACCCACACGAGAGAGCGTGGATCTATGGAAACCATGCTTTTGAGTTGCTGAGCGAGAAAAAGAAGATATCCTTCAACAACGTCCTCGATGCCGAAGCCGCGTGGTTTGTGGTGAATGATCTGACAGAGCCGGCGGCAGTTGTAGTTAAACATCAGTCACCCTGCGGGGCAGCGATTGGCGATGTTATGGAAAAGCCAAAGATAGTTGCGAAAGCGATAGACGCAGATCGCGAATCGAGCTATGGCGGTATCCTCGCTGTCAACTTCGAACTCGATGAGAAGACAGTGGGTACCATAGATACTTATCTGGAAGTCATCGTGGCACCGTCGTACACGGAAAAAGCGCTGGAAATTCTTTCTAATAAACGAACCAGGGTTATAAAGGTCAAAAAGAACTTTGTTGCCCTGGCTGGAAAGTTCGCTTTCGGTAGCCTGCTGGTCAGCGAGAGAAAGCTACCATCGGGTCCTTTTGTTTTGAGGGTAGGTGAATCCGCAAACGATGAAAGACTAAAAGATTTAAAGCTGGCTTACACGGTTGCCGAAGGAGTTAAGTCGAACACGATTGTGATCGCTAAGGATGGCGTAACAGTGGGAATTGGTGGTGGACAACCGTCAAGAAAAAGGGCCGCCTGGATAGCTACCAGCCTTGCCGGAGAAAAAGCCCGTGGAGCTGCTGCAGCATCCGATGCGTTCTTCCCGTTCTCCGATGGTCTGGAAACACTCGCTCGTGCTGGTGTGAAATACGTTGTGGCTCCACTTGGTTCAATAAGAGACGAAGAGGTTTTGAATAAAGCGATGGATCTTGGCATAACCTTCTACGAAGCCCCAGGAAGGGTTTTTAGACATTGAGTGGATTTTAACAGCACCCGTTTACGAATTCCCGCTGGGAAAGCCCATCCTTTTAAAGACGGGATGAAAGGTGGGCATTCTGGTTCAGAGTGTTAGATATGATGCTGAGAATAGTACAATAAAAACCATGAACGGCAAACGATGGAAACGATTTCCCACAAAGGTCCACAACATCGGCTATCATCTCGTCTGGTACTCTAAATACCGGCGCAAAGTACTGATAGGTGAAGTGGCTGAGCGGCTGAAGTAAACCTACCATAGCTCTTGTGAATTAGGTGAGGCGGTGGGAGTGGATTTTGGCGTTGGTTCAAAGATAACCTTATCTAACGGAATCAAAATAGATTTTGAAGTGCACGAAACGCCCAGACTTAAAAGACTTCAAAGGAGACTTGCTAAGGCAAATAAAGTCTCCAGTAACAGGAAGAAGATATGCCAACTTCTAAGGCGAGAATATGAGAAACTTAGCAACAGGCGGAGAGATGCCCAGAACAAGGTCCTGGCCTTTCTCAGGCTCTACGAGAAGGTTGTGTTTCAAGACGACTGTGTGAAGGGGTGGTCGGCGCTTTT
>DPRG01000053.1 GCA_003538775.1 Thermotogae bacterium | reverse complement strand
TTCCTCCTTCCGGGCCTCTCTGAGTATTCAACACTTATTCCTCTGGATTCACCGTCCTCCACGTAGACCCACGGTGGGAAGGCGTCGTCGTGTCCAACGAAGATTTCATCAGCTTTCGAGAGTCGTTTCCGTCGTTCTATGAGGATGTCGCTAAGATCCACAGCCACGTCTTCAACGGCGAAGATCTCCTCTTTGAGGCGGGCGAAATTGTCCATGAGCGCCTGAAGACTTTCAATGGTGGAATTCATGTCTTCAACCACCTGGTCGAGCTGGGTAACCACTTCCTTCAAAGAAGATGTGCGTTCTTCCGATTCACTTATGATGGATTCAATTGAAGTACTGACCGACTCCGCCGCTTTATCGGCGTTTGCAACCTTTTCAAGAACCTGAGACACCCTTTCGCTTACCATCTCCTGTTCTTCACTTGCTTGACTCACAGCAGCCCTCATCTCTTCCATATTGTTCTTCAGCTCTTCGATGATCGCATTTATTGATTCTGCGGCTTGTTGACTGTCAAGAGCGAGTTTTCTCACCTCTTCGGCTACCACCGCGAATCCTTTTCCGGCTTCGCCCGCTCTGGCAGCTTCTATGGCGGCATTCAGTGCGAGGAGATTCGTCTGCTTCGCGATCACGCCGACGGAGTTGCTCGATTCGACCACCTTGGCGAAGGCCTCCAGTATTTTTACAACAGCTCTGTCCACACTTTCAAAAACTTCACTGACACGCCTCACGTGCTCCGCGAACTCTTCGACGACTTCTTTGACCTCCGCCATGCTCTTCCTGCTGATTTCGGCAGATTCCACCACTTCAGTTCCGCGGCGTACAGTCGAGATTATTTCTTCAACGGCCTCTATCACCTGATGACGTATTCTGGAGGTCTTTTCGCCATCCCTCTGTGTGTCTTCGACCGATCGAGAAAGCTTCTCGCCAAATCCTAACAGGCTTTCCCTCGCTTTGAGGATGAGTCCGTTCAGCTTGAGTGAGTCATTGACAAGAGTATCTTCATGTTCTTCAAGAAGTCCTTCATATGATGGACTATTTGTTTTATAGGGGTTCCCGGATTTCATTTTTTGAGAATCGGGTGTAGGATAGCCCGGTTTGGGATTATTTTCAGAAGATCCAGGGTTGAGTTTATTGGAGAAGAATACGAGTAATCCAAGCCCTACAAACACTGCTATGGTTCCTATCCACACGCTATCTCTCTCCTTTCACCTGAGTTTTCTCACCACACCCTCGACCAAAAGCTCCGGAAACCTCAGATGTTGAAATTCTGAAGGGAGATCGAGATATTCCATATCTTTGTTATTTTTAAGAGATTCTATCACACAGGCGGCAAGCTTCAAGTAGTCTCTGGTGAAATTAAGGGTTTTTTTGCCTTCAGCAACAGCCCCGTGTCCGGGCACAACGTATTCTATGCGAAGCCTGCTCAGTTGTTCAATAGCCTTCATCCATACGTTCATGTCGCTGTCTTCAACAATCTCGGCGTGAACCGTTGTTACCATCAAGTCACTCGCGAAGAGCACGCCGGCATCTTCAACATACGCGACCGTGAGGTCCGGCGTGTGACCACCAAGGTTCATAAAACGCACCTTTCGCATCCCCAGATCCACTGTGGCACCATCTTCGATCCTCCTGAGCACCCTGAACTCGAGACGATCCAGTTCTTTACCATTCTCTCCCAATCTCGATTTGATGTCGTTCAAATACTCCTTCGGGATATTTTCGAGGATTTTTTGTGTTTTTTCAGACGTGAGCTTTTCGATCCCGGCGTGTCCCATCACACCGAAGGAGTGATCGGGGTGATAATGGGTTAAAAACACACCAATCAAGGGCTTGTGCGTCAACGTGGCGCAGAAGTCGAGAATCTGCTGGAATTTGGAAGGGAAAAGGGTGGAATCTACTATCAAAAGGGAATTCTTCCCGACGATGATTCCTACGTTCGACCCGCCTTCCTCGTTTTCCACGGCGAAAACGTCCGGGAAGAGCTCTCTTATCAAGAGCTTACCTCCTTTTGAGGCCGGCTTCTTCGATCCAGTTCAGTATGGTTTCGTGGAGCAGACCATTGCTGAAGAGAAGCCTTCCTTCCGGCCAGTCGAGGTTGTTTCCTTCCCAATCTGTCGACATCCCACCAGCCTCTTCCACAAGCACCTGCACAGCGGCCACATCCCATACATTGGCTTTAAAGGTAAGATAAGCTTGTGTCCTTCCAGCTGCCACGTAAGCTCCCTGAAGTGCGGCGGTGCCGTACATCCTTATCCTTCTGATTTTACTCTCGAGAACCTTCATCAGCTTGTGCGTTTCGCCTGATTCGTGAGAAACGGTCAGCACGGATTCTCGGGGATTGGAGATTCTGGATACGTGTATTCTCCTTCCATTGAGAAAGGCGCCTTCTCCTTTGCAGGCGTAAAATGTTTCGTTCACCGGGGGGTGATGGACTACACCTATAACAGGCCTTCCTTCTTTCATGAAGGCGATGGAGACGCAGTAAAACGGAATCTCTGCAATGTAGTTGACGGTGCCGTCAATGGGATCTATTACCCAGACGTTGTCGATTTCTTTTGTGCGAACACCGCTTTCTTCGGCGTAGAATTCATCTGAAGGGAAGCGTTTTTTCAGATAGTCTATAATGCGTCTTTGGGCCTCTTCGTCAAACCACGTTACAGGATCGGTTTCATCCTTTTTAAAAGAGATGAGCTCGCTTGGTATGGTGCCAGACATGATGAACTTGCCGACTATTTGAGATATCTCGATAGCCGCTTCGAGACGGCTCCGTAGTTCATCTTTTTTCACACTTCACACCACCCATTTCATATCTACCCCGTTGACGTTCAGGATTCCTTCCTTTTTGACAGGAATCAGAGAGATATGTAATCCCTCGTTTTCCCATCTTTTGATATTTTCGCGTTTGTATCCAGAGACGATGGATTCGTAGCGTTCGGAATAGACGATCTCAAGATTTACTGTGGCTAACTGTGAAGAAACCTCGTAAAACGCCCTTGATTTGACCATGTGTCCAAATGCCGGATGATGAGGACCTGCTGCAAGACGCGTTAAAGCGTTTGATTCAAGGAAAAGACCGAGTCTTATGACTTTAACTCCGAAGCGCTGCAAAAGAGCGTAGAGATTGGCCGTTCGCTTGACGGCATCTTCGAGGCTTAAGGGTTCGTATAATCCCTGTTCGTACATTCTGTGGAGGGGTGTGGCTTCGAAAACGAGGGTAGGATGGATCCTGCAGGTATCCACTTTAAGCTCCACGAGGCGCTGAGCCGAACACAACTCACTCGAAGGAGTGCTTTCAGGAAGTCCAATCATCAGATGAGCACCGACTGTGAATCCTGAAGATTTAAGAAGGCGTATCGCGCGCTCAGCGTCCTCAGCGGTATGGCCTCTGTTGGAGGCTTTGAGAACGCGATTGTCGAAAGACTGTACTCCCACTTCAACATGGCGAACGCCGAACTCTTTGAGAATCGAAACGGTTTCCTCGTCTATTTCATCCGGCCGGGTTGAAATCCTTATGTAGCCATCGTTTCCCAGTTTGCTGTGAGCCCAGCTGAGGTATTCTATGAGCCGTTTTTTTTCGAGAGCTGTGATGGTCCCGCCGTAAAAGGCGATCTCGCAGACTCTTCCTCTTTTGCTCCATTCATCATAAAGCGATTCCATCTCATCAAGAGAAGGCACATTGTAGAGGCCGCTCACGGCGTGCTGGTCGCAGAATACACATCTACGCTTACAGCCAGCGTAGGGGAGGAATACAGGAACGATAACACCGTGGTTCATCTTCTTTCTATCACCTTGTCTACTATACCGTAGTCCTTCGCTTCCTGTGCTGACATGAAGAAATCCCTGTCGGTATCCTTTTCAATCTTTTCCAGAGGCTGTCCGGTGTGTTTGCTGAGTATTTCGTTCAAAAGGCGCTTGATTCGCATGAGCTCCTTGGCGCGGATCTCCACGTCCGTTACGGGCCCTTCAGCACCACCGAGAGGCTGATGGATCATCACCCTCGAGTTGGGTAGGGCATAGCGCTTACCTTTTGTTCCTCCAGCAAGGAGGATCGCCGCCATAGAGGCGCACATGCCTATGCATATGGTCGATACGTCGCATTTTATGTATTGCATGGTGTCGTATATCGCCAATCCGGCCGTGACAGACCCGCCCGGAGAGTTTATGTACAAGTTCACATCCTTATCCGGGTCCTGAGCTTCGAGAAACAGAAGCTGTGCGACCACGAGGTTGGCTGTGTAATCGTCTATCGGGGATCCTATGAATATGATTCTATCCTTCAAAAGTCTTGAATATATGTCGTAGGCTCTTTCGTACCTTCCTGTGGTTTCAATCACTATGGGTATCTGATCGTAAACCGAGCGAATATCATCTTTCATCTCTGCATGCCTCCCTGGATTTTTTTCATGATCCTGTTCTTCGATACCGGAGATAGTATAACGTGGCCACTGTCCATTAGCACCACCGCCCGTGTTTTCTTGCCAAAGGAAAGGTCTATCACGAGGTTCGATTCCTGCGCCGCTTTTTTCAGCGACTTCACTATCCCCGACTCCGCGTCGAAAACGGCCTTTATTCTGTCAGACACCAGAAAACATCCGGGCGAAAGTCTGACCAGTCTGTCCACAGAAATACACCTCCAGATTCATTATATCATCGCATTTGTGGATGATGAGCATAGAGTCGGTAATTTCCAGTGTGATCTGCGAAATACGTGTCATCCCTGGATGTTAAAATCTGTGGAGGAGGTGAGGAAGCTTGGATTACGTCAGGTACGCCAAGGCGGTTTCAACGGCTTTAACGGAAATCAAGATAGAGGAACCTGATATTTCAGATATATGGATCGTCACGTCGATACCGGAGGATCTCATACGTGAACTTTTTGAAAAAGGTATGGTGGACGTTCCCGACAATATAAGGAAAATAGTCGATAGGAGAAAGCACAGAACCCTTTACGAGAGAAAGGATTGATAATGTGGATCTCGGAATCAAGGGAAAGAGAGCGTTTGTTGCCGCAGGAAGCAGAGGTATTGGCAGGGCTGTCGCCGAGTCATTGGCAGCTGAAGGCGTCGATCTTGCCGTGTGTGCAAGGAATGAGGAGGTTCTTGCCAGAGCCTGTAACGAAATATCCGAGAAGTACAGCGTGCAGGTGCATCCTGTGGTGTGTGATTTGAGAAAGCCCAAAGAAATCGAAACCGCTGCGCGTCTGGCTAATGAACTAATGGGAGGTGTCGACATCCTTTTTTGCAATGCCGGAGGGCCACCAGTTGGTGATTTTGATGAACTGAGCGACCGCGATTGGGAGCTCTCTTTCCAGCAAAATTTCATGAGCATTGTAAGGCTTGTGAGGATTCTTTCCCCTCATATGAAGAACCAGCACTGGGGCAGGATAATTGCGCTCACATCTGTTTCAGTGAAGCATGCGATAGACAGATTGATCGCTTCGAATTCCATAAGGCTCGCCGTTTCGGGATTGATCAAAAGCCTTTCGCTGGAACTCGGGCCTTATGGGATCACCGTCAACGCGGTGGCTCCCGGATACACCTTTACTGAGCGCGTGGACGAGATCACAAAGAAAACCGCGGAAAAAGAGGGGATAACTCAGGAAGAGGCTATCGCGCGCATTGCTCGAGCCATTCCACTTGGCAGACTCGCTAAACCGCGGGAAATAGGTGATGTTGTCGCTTTCTTGGCTTCTGAGAGGGCTTCTTTCATCACGGGTGCCACGATCGTGGTAGACGGAGGGCAGTCGAGGTATCCACTGTGATGGTTTACATTGGAACCAGTGGATTCTCCTTCAGAGACTGGATAGGTAAGGTTTATCCGGAAAACATACGCAAGTCCAGTATGCTCACCTATTATGCGCTGGAATGGAAGTTCAACGCTGTTGAGTTGAACTTCACTTATTATGCGCCTCTTTCGAAACGCACCGCGGTTTCACTGCTTCGTAAAACTCCTTCCGATTTCGTTTTCGCTGTGAAGATTCCAGGACCTGTGACACACGAGTTTTGGAAGAAAGGTGATCCACCCGACACCGATGAGATTCTGGAAAGGTTCGTCGAAAGTCTTGAGCCTTTCGATCAGGAAGGGCGGGTAGGGGTGTTGCTGGCCCAATTTCCCGGTTCCTTTCAGAAGAGCGTGAAAGCGATGGATTATCTTAAATCGCTGAAGGACCTTCTCGCAGATCGAGATCTTGCTGTTGAATTTCGCCACGAATCCTGGGTGGATGAGGAAACTTATCGCTTTCTGGAAGGCGCAGGTATCACCCATGTGATTGCCGATGAGCCGAGAGTCGACGCGCTTTATCCCTACATTCCACGGGTTACGAGTGAAACGACGTACTTCAGATTCCACGGAAGGAACCTCAACTGGTTCCGTGCCTACGGTTCTGAACGTTACAACTACGATTATTCAGAAGAAGAACTACGAACATTCGCTCAAGATGTGAAGAAAGCGCTGAAGAGGGCTAAAAGGGCTTTCATTTTCTTCAACAACTGCTTCAATGGAAAAGCGGTTCTGAACGCGATGCGCCTGAGAGAGATTTTACAGGCTTCGGATGGTTGTAACTGACTTCAAATAGTCTGAGGAAAGCAAAATAAGAAAAACAAGTACAAAGGAGGCGATAAAGGAATGAAGATCTTTCTGGACACCGCGAATCTTGAAGAAATTAGAAAGGGTGTGGAGTGGGGTGTTGTGGATGGTGTTACAACGAATCCAACGCTCATAGCCAAAGAAGGCGCTGATTTTGAAACAAGAGTCAAAGAGATATGCGATCTTGTAAAAGGGCCGGTAAGCGCTGAGGTGGTTTCAACAGATTTCGAGGGTATGGTGAAAGAAGCCAGGGAGCTTGCCAAGCTCAGCGAACACGTTGTGGTGAAGATCCCCATGACTCAAGAAGGAATAAAGGCCGTCAAGAGGCTGTCTTCGGAGGGCATAAAAACCAACGTAACCCTCGTGTTCAGTCCCACGCAGGCCATTCTTGCCGCCAAGGTAGGTGCTACTTATGTGAGTCCTTTCATAGGTAGGATAGATGATGTTTCTTCAGATGGGTTGAAGCTTTTGAACGAGATCGTTGCGATCTACGATAACTACGCTTTCGAGACTGAGATCATCGCTGCGAGTTTAAGACATCCCATGCACGTGCTTGAGGCGGCTTTGATGGGAGTGGATATTGTTACGATGCCTTTTGCCGTGCTGGAGAAACTATTCTCCCATCCACTCACCGATATAGGCCTCAAAAGATTCGCTGAGGACTGGGAAAGATACATGAGATCAAGAGGGAAATAGTTTAGCATTTGAGGGAACGAAAAAGGGCGGTCTGTACCGCCCTTTTTGATTGGTGCCGGGGATCGGAGTCGAACCGACACGGGGCATCGCCCCAGCGGATTTTAAGTCCGCAGCGTCTGCCAATTCCGCCACCCCGGCACACTGAATATTATATCAGTTATACGCACCTACTCCTATGATCAGCGGGAAGGGCCAGAAGAAACCATACCATCTAAGAGCGCCGGGTTTTTCGGGTATGGTAAGAAAAGAAATTTTGGGTTCGGCATTGCTGTAGAGACCAGAATATCCGTATCCAGCAGCTCCTGTAATCCAGTAACCTATTTCTCCGGACATACCGAGGGCGGGTTGAATGTTCATGCCAAATAGAGTGAATTGAAAGCTTTTGATAGGTATCAAGAGCTCACCAGAGAAGTTTACTGCGAAGGCATTGGCAAGTCCTCCGGTGTTGACGTAACCAAATCCCGGCCCTCCGTACACCATCGGTTTGTCAAACTCCAAAGATCCCAACGTTGGTATTTGAAAGTCCAGCTCTGTTCCCCACCAGTAGTATCCTCCCAAACCCAAGTAATAAGGTGCAAGAACAATAGAGCCACCAAACGCCGTGTGTGTGTTGCGGCAAAACCGATAACGCCCGCTAAAACCAGAACAACTGCCAGTATAACACCTACCCTCATCTTCTCACCTCCTGATCTTGTTGATTTCATTAGCAATATTATACCCCTTTCTCCTATTTTTTAAAAGCGTAGAAGAACATGAAGATTCCAAAGGAAAGTATCACCATCACGGGACCGGGCGGCAGGTCCAGGTAATAGGAAGCGGCCAGTCCGGCGATGGAGATCGCGAGATTGTGAGTTAGAGAAACTGCTAACACCTGTTTAAAGCTTTTTCCGAAAAGTTTTCCAACAAGTCCTGGTATGACTATGAAAGCGCTGACGAGAATCACTCCGGCTACTTTCACCGCACCGACAACGACCACGGAAATGGCTATCAAAAAGCATGTCCTTACCAGATTTGTTTTAAGGCCATAGAAGGCCGCCATGTATTCATCCGAAAGAAAATAAAGGATATCGTATCTGAAGGTGTAGAAAAGGATTATAAGCAATACAAAAAGCGTGGTTAGAAAATACAGATCGCCCATTTCCACCAGAAGGATATCTCCGAAGAGATAGCTCATCACGTCCGTGGTGTAGCGCCTGGAAAACGAAAGCACGATTATTCCAATGGACATGAACACAGGTAAAAGCATTCCGATGGCACTGTTTTCGCTTATCTTCCGCCTCCCACTCAGAAGGCTTATGGTCAGGGCGAAGACGACCGCTGTTCCCACAGCCGCGATCCTGTATTCGAATCCAAGTATCACACCCAGAGCGAGACCGGCGAACGCCGCGTGAGCGGTCCCGTCACCCACGAACTCCATTCTCTTGTAAACGACGATGGGTGAGATCAGAGCCGTGCTGAGTCCGACGAGCGTCGACGCAAGCAGGGCATTTCTCAAAAAGTCGTAAGTAGCGATGTCTCTCAAAAATCCGTTCATATCCTGTGCTCCTTTTCATAATGACTTCGTCCGCGAATCCACAGATCGAAGTCCGCGAAGAAGCTTTTAATCTCTTCGGGGGATATTTTTTCCGTTGGACCGTGACAGTGAAGTGTTTTGTTCAGACACATCACAGTGGTACAGCGTTCGAAGACAAGGCCTATATCATGGCTAACCATCAGCACCGTCAGATTTCTTTCCTTCCTGAGATCATCGAGAAGATCGTAAAAACGCGCACGCCCCATTTGGTCCACGCCAGCCTCGGGTTCATCTAATATGAGAAGATCTGGTTCGGCGATCAATGCCCTTGCAAGTGAGGCACGCTGTAGCTCACCGCCTGATAAGGCGCCGATAAGCCTCCCCTCCACGGCAGAAAGGCCGACTTTTTCCAGAATCAACTCCACCTTTGACCAGTCAGGAGGCTCCAGTCTGCGCTTCTTGGCGTAAAGCGGCATCGCGACGTAAGTACGCACACCCACGGGAACCTCGCGGTTCACCGTGGGATGCTGTGGAAGGTATCCGATCTTGCCCTTGACCTGAACGTTTCCTTCGAATTCGCTGATCTCGCCAATCAAAGTCTTTACGAGTGTTGATTTGCCCGCGCCGTTTGGTCCTATAATGCCCACAAATTCCCCACATTTCACGCTGAAACTCACGTTTTTCAGAACTTCTACTTCTCCGAGCCATACCGATAGATTTTCGACCTTCACACACTCATTCATGAAGCGCTTCCTCCACTGTATCGAGAAACTTTTCGAAAAGCGCCGTTATGTTTTCGACATCCACACCCAGTGGATCTACTGTGTAGTACCTTCTTCCAGTTTCTTTAGCTATCGTCTTTATTCCCTTCTCGTCAAGCTGTGGCTCGTGGAACAGGCCGATCACACGCTCTGTCTTCACCATTTTTATAAGCTCCTGGAGATGGGATATGGATGGTTTTTGTCCATGCCCTTCTTCTATACTGGCGACGTTTATGGAGTATTCATGGAAAAAGTAGTAGTAACCCGGATGGCTTAATATAACATAAGATCCGGCAAGGTTAGAGAAGAGCAAATTTGCGCGCCTGATAACCTTGTTTAAGTCGTATATGAGTTTTCTCGCGTTTTCGACGTACTTATCACGGTTACCAGGATCTCTGCGAGTGAGTTCTTCCAGCACGGCTGGCACTATGAAGTATTTTACGAAAAACGGATTCAGCCATACGTGGGGATTGACCCCGCTGTCTTCATTGTGTTCGAGGGTTTCTGAGTTTAAAAAGATGGACGGTATTTGTTCACCAATGTACAGAGTCTTTTCGGAGTACGGGGTCAAATACGGCTCCAGCCCCAGACCATTTGCTATAATCAGGTCTGCCTCTTCCAGTTTTTTTATCTGGCTCACCCTGGGAGAAAAGGTGTGTGGATTGGCACCGGACTGTACGAGCAAGGAAACGCTTGCATTATCTCCAGCTATTTCCGAAGTGATCAAATAGTAGGGCTGGATCGTCGCAACTACATTTAGGGAAAAACCTGTGAAAGCAAAAAGCGAAACTATAGTGATAATGAAAACCGTCTTTTTCAACTCCTTCACCTCCTGACTTTTTTGCAGTCCTTACAGATCCCTTTGAAGTAGAGCACGTGATCTAGGACGATAAATCCGTAATGCTCTTCTAAATCGGCTTTGGAAGAAGCCAGATGGCATTCCTTTACTGCCTGAATTTTGCCGCAAACCTCGCAGATCAGAAAATGATAGTGTCTTGCCTTTGGGAAAAAGTATCTCGGACCAGAACCGAACGCTATGGATGTGATGTATCCAGCGTCTTCCAGCCAGTTGAGTGCCCTGTAGATAGTCGCAAGATTAGCGTGTTTGTACAGGGAGCGGTATATTTCATCCGCCGTTATTGGATTTTCACTCGAGGTAACTTTTTCAAGCACTTTCTTTCTTATCCTGGTCATGCCACCCGTATTCACTCACCTCGCAAATGCGAATCATTTGCATTTATTATACCACCTCGCTTCAGGGATACAGTTTGTTTATTGGTGGTTAGATGGCAGGTACTCTATACTGCTCTCTGAAAAGTTGGACGAACGGGCGAAAAATTAGTGGAAGAGATTGATTATTCGAAGTCAATGGATAGGTGAAATAACACCAGTTTTACACTTCCACCCACTCTGTGATC
>DPRG01000094.1 GCA_003538775.1 Thermotogae bacterium | reverse complement strand
ATAAGAAGAAAGGCAAAAGAACATCAGAGCTCGTGAAAGTCATGTGATTCACGTACGTTTTCAGGGAGGAAAAAAGCAGAAAAATCTGCGGCTTGGCATTTCGCGAGACTGCGAAAAATCTAAGCTACAACTGGGAAAAGTAAAGACGATGTTTGAAAGCGAGAAGATCGATAGCGAGCCAGATAGAACTTCTCCGTTTGATGCACTTGAAGTAAAATATTGGTGAGCGTGAAAGTTCGTAAGTGGTATTCGTTCATTTTGAACAGGAGGTGTGTAAGTTGTTCGTAGAGCTGTCCTACCCTGTTGAAGAGATTATGCCAACTTATCCGGATACCCCTCGTACTCGTTTTGAAGCGGTTGAAAGAATGAAGGATGGATCGGAGGTTAACACAACAATAATCCATCACTTTTCTCATGCTGGCACTCACGTGGACGCTCCTTTTCATTTTTGTAAAGACGGGTGGACTCTTGATCAGATACCACTGGATTACTTCATATTTGAACACCCGGTAATGGTCGATAGTGAAAAGCGACCCGCGAAACGTTTTACTTTAGAGGATCTCAAGGGTATTGATCTTGACGGTGTTGATCTGATAATGTTCAGATCGCACTTTGCGAAGTTGAGAAAAATCGATGCCGCGGCTTACCGGTTCTTGTTTCCCGGGATTTCAGAAGATCTCGCAAGGTTTTTAAGGGAAGAAGTGCCCAGTTTGAAGGCGATCATGTTGGATTTTCTCAGCGCTGACCCACTTGTAGAAGGAATTAGGGAAGGTCATGTTGCTCATCTGTGGCTTTTGTCGAATCGATTCAGCAAGAAACGCCCCATAATAATTTTCGAAGATGTTAATCTGGAGCCAATTGTGGGAAAGAAAGTGAAACGTATAATAGCGTTGCCAGTTAGGTTTAAGGGTCTTGATGGTGCCCCGGTTAGTGTCCTTGCAGAGGTTGAATAATCGAGCGATTGCAAATGATTTTTTCGTGTGTATCTCCCGATGGTCGAACTCACCGTAACATTATCGTGGTGTGAACTGCGAAGCCTTCGCCTCTTCTATTTCGACCTACAGTCTTTATTCGATACACTAAAGTGCTTTGATCACTTTGCAGAACTTAAATATACCGTCAGTTTTCATCGATCTCTCTGATTTCGAGGATTCTTTCGATTTTAAAGATTCGCTTTTCCTTTCTGAGGTTACAGAAAGCTTCCAGCGCGAGAAATCGCTGTTTTCCGTACTCCGCGATTCTCACGTCTAATGGTTCCACTATTCGTCGGCTTTTACTTCCGTTTGGTTTTAGATAGACGATCTCGAGAAGCTTATGCTGAGCTATCGCTTTTTTCAATTTCTCCTGCTTTGCTTCCATTGAGAGATTTTTTTCAGCTTTCCGGTATTGATTATCCGTAAGATATTTTGAAGCTTTCCAGTCGATGAAGATATGCTTTGGAAGGATCTTTTGTTTCAACACCAGACCTTCCAGACTTGTACATCTGCTTAAGGCTACGTAAAGTTGTCCGGGGGCGAAGATACCGCCGCTGAGATCGAGGATCACTCTTTCGAAGGTTTTCCCCTGACTTTTGTGTATGGTGATGGCCCATGCGAGTTTTAAAGGAAACTGTGTGAAGGTTCCAATTTTGTCAGCAGTTATGTTCCTGGATTTCTTATCATAACGGTATTTGAAAACATTCCATTTATAAGGTGTTGCTTCAACAATCTCGCCATTTTCGAGTTCGACAAGTATGATCTCTTCTTCTTTGTCGATCTCCAGAATCTTTCCAACCGTGCCGTTTACCCATCTACCGGCTGAATCGTTGTTCAGAAACATCACCTGAGCACCTTTTTTTAAATGGAGCACCGGATCGGCGGGAAAGCTGTCTTCGTCAAAATCACCCGATATTATGGCTTCGAAGGTATATGTTCTGCCCGGGAGTTTATGGAGACGGTCCATGTTTATTTCATATGCCTTATCGTTACGGGCTGTTAGATATACGTAAAACTCACCAGGTGGAGGTGTAAAATCCGGATTAAAGCGATTGTTGAGTTCTTCAAGCAGGTCGTTGTTGACTTCGCCGTGTCTTATGGCGTTGAGAATGTTGATAAATCTTTCATCTTTCTGACGATACACCTTGATCAGCTCGATGATTTCCAGCTCTATCTCTTTCATGACATTTGCTGAGAAGAAATATGGTGTTTCATAAGCTTCTTTGAAGTAGCGTTTTTCAGAGCTGGTAACGACCGGAGGAAGCTGGTATAGATCACCAAAAAATATCATCTGTTTTCCACCAAACGGATTTTTACTGGCGCAGTTCAATCTCAAAAATCTATCGATGCAGTCCAGAAGATCCGCGCGTACCATGGATATTTCGTCGATGACTATCGCGTCGAGTTCGGTGTAGATGTTCGGCGTTTCTCTCACAATCCGTTTCACGGAATCCACGGTTATATTCGTTCCAAAGTTGAAAAAAGAATGTATGGTTTGGCCTCTAACGTTGACAGCTGCCACGCCGGTGGGCGCAAGTACCACGATCTTTTTTGAAGTTCTCGAGCGGAAGTATTCGAGGAGCGTGGATTTTCCGGTACCGGCTCTTCCTGTGATAAGTACATGTCTGGTTGTGTTTTCCATTATATCGAGAGCGGTGCGAAACTCCCTGTTAATTTCAACAGTTCCCTTTGTAGGATTCAAAGGTTGCAAGCCACCTCCACGAGCTCGTACGATCTGTTTCCCAAGCCAATGCGTTCAGCGTGTTCCAGCTGTATCCTCCAATCCACTGTGGGATGTACTTCAAGGAATGGATCCTTACCGGCGCGCTTTAACACCAGATCGATGCAAGCTTGATCCAGAGCAACAGGGTCTGTGCTCGCGGCGATACCTATATCTGAAACCACCGGAGGTTTGTTTATATGCCAGCAGTCGCAGTCGGGTGAGATATGCGTGAGAAAAGAAACGAAGACCGCTTTCTTTCCCTTTAAGGTTGCAAGGGTGTATTCAGCGATCTTTTTACTCAAAAGCTCTGCCGAGCTATCCCATCTTGGCGACATCGCGCCGTAAATGCACATCGCTATACATTCTCCACATCCGATACACTTTTCGTAGTCTATCTTGGCGACTCTATCAACTGTTATGGCGCTTGTTGGACAGTGCCTTTCGCACATTCGACATGCGACGCAGTTTTCCTCTTGAACATATGGCTTTGAATCGGAGTGTTGCTCGAGTTTGCCAACTCGTGAAGCTGCTCCCATGCCGAGATTTTTTAATGTACCACCGAAACCAGTCTGTTCATGGCCTTTGAAATGCGTGAGGGCAACGATGGCATCAGCAAGTGCCACAGCGGAGCCGACTTTTGCTTCTTTTATGTATTCACCATCTATGGGTATTTCGACTTCGTCTGATCCCCTGAGACCGTCTGCTATGATCACGGGTGCGCCAACAACTTCTGGAGTGAAACCATTGAGATAGGCATTCATGAGGTGATCAACGGCGTTCGATCTGTGTCCCTTGTAAAGTGTGTTGGCATCGGTGAGGAATGGCTTGCCACCGTGACGTTTTATATAATCCACCACTATGCGGACGTACTGTGGGCGGATGAAAGAGAGATTTCCGTATTCACCAAAGTGAAGTTTAACGGCCACAAGATGATCCGGCTCCACTATCTTCTCCAGCTCCACCTTTTTCAGAAGGAGCTCGAGTTTCTTCAACAGTCCCATTTCTGGGGAAACGCTCATATCGGTGAAGTACACCTTTGACGCCATGTGGATTCCTCCTTTACACGTCGATGTATCTGTTGTATCCACGCGGTCGCCTTTTTACGAAGAAGCTACCCGCGAGCATGCCGAAAATGAAACCACCTATATGTGCCCACCAGGCAACTCCGCTGAAGTTTCCTACAACTACGGAAAGGGTGCCGTTGAATATCTGACTCAGGAACCAGAGTCCCAGGTAGATAACCGCAGGTATGGCAACGAACATGGGAAAGAAAAAGATGAATACGAGCGTTATTATGCGCGAATAGGGGAAAAAGGCGAAATAAGCTCCCATAACTCCGCTTATCGCGCCTGACGCTCCAATCGTTGGAACGGTTGAATGGAGGTTGGTTATAAAATGCATACCCATCGCTACGAGCCCGCTGCAAATATAGAAGATGAGAAAGTTGAACTTACCCATCAGGTCTTCGACGTTATCGCCAAAAAGCCACAAACTCCACATATTCCCTATCAAATGGGTCCATCCACCGTGCAGGAACATGGACGAAATAACCGGGATGATGGGATTACTTTTAAACACAGCGACTTCTTTCAACTGTTCAAGAGTGTAACGACCAGGAACGAATCCGTAATTATAAAGAAAGATCATAAGCTCGCGTGGATCGAGGGAAAGTTCGTAAAAGAAAACGATAACATTTGCGGCTATAAGGGATATTGTAAGAACAGGTTTTGTGTAGCTGGGAATGGTATCTTTAAGAGGAAACATCGCTCCACCCCTTTCGTTGCTCAGACTTCTAAAGAGGCCTCAAGGTCGGCAAAAGCGGTGTACCGCGGATCGAACATGATTTTGAATGAACCAACTGGACCGTTTCTCTGCTTTCCAATTATCACTTCCGTTTCGTGAGGTTCGTCAAGTGTTTCTTCGTCTTTCCTTGATTTGTAATAAGCTTCTCTGTAGAGGAAGATGACGGTGTCTGCATCCTGTTCTATAGCGCCTGATTCTCTGAGATCGCTCAATCTCGGGCGTTTGTCTTCTCTCTGTTCCACGGCTCTGGAAAGCTGTGATAAGGCGACCACGACTATATCGAGTTCTCGCGCAAGGAGCTTCATGGAACGTGATATCTCCGATATCTCCTGCTGTCTGTTCTGATCCTGTCGTTTGGTATGCATCAACTGGAGATAATCGACGAATATCACTTTTATGTCGAACTCTCGTTTCATTCTCCTTGCTTTCGCTCTCAAACCCCTCGGATCGAGTCCAGGTTCGTCGTCTACGACTATAGGTGATTTGTAAAGCCTACCTGCCGCTGTTGTAAGCATATCCCAGTCGTTATCGTTGAGCTTTCCACTTCTCATCTTTGAAAGGTCAACCCTTGATTCAGAGGAGAGTATCCTCTGCACGAGCTGTTCTTTGGACATTTCAAGGCTGAATATGCCAACGGGTATTCCCTGTCTGACGGCCATGTTCCTCGCTATGCTCAAAGCGAATGCGGTTTTTCCCATCGATGGCCTTCCAGCTATTACCACGAAGTCGGAAGGATGGAAACCGGTGGTCATATGGTCGAGGAGTTTAAATCCCGTTGGGATACCCGTTATGGATCCACCGTATAATTTCAACTTTTCAAGGTTTTCGAACACATCGTGGAGTACTGAGCTTAGGGCGTTGTAGGTCTTTACTGTTTGCATCTCTGTGATCTCGAAGATCTTTCTTTCAGCGGTATCGAGAATGGTTTCAACGTCTTCGGGGCTGTATGCCATCTCGACTATCTCGGCACTCGCCGAGATCAGCTTTCTCAACGCTGATTTCTCTTTCACTGTTCGTGCATAGAATTCGGCGTTTGCGGATGTGGGAACCGCATCCGCCAGGCGAGCGACCTCAACCTCACCGCCCACTGCATCCAGTTCGTTGCGTTTTCTCAGCTCCTCACAGATAGAAACGATATCCACTGGATCTCCTCTATCAAAAAGCCTTTCTATCGCTCCAAAGATAATCTGGTGTTTTTTGAGGTAAAAATCTTCCGCACTCACCTCACCCATGATGAGGTTGAGCACATTGGGATCTATCAATATGCTGCCGATAACAGCTTCTTCCGCGTCTATGCTATGTGGTGGTACTTTCATCTTTTATCACCTTCTTAACAAGCTCGATAAATTTTTCAGGAGGAAGATCAGATACGATCTGACCCCGCCTTTGTCCGGCGCCACCGCCCCTTACAGCTCCAGCAGATTTAAGCATCTCGACTATTTTTGAGCAATTTAAGGTATCTGATGCCAGCATGAAGCCGTCTTCTGTTTTTGAAACGAGGAAATAGTTCTTGAGATACTTGGGCAAAAACGCAGCCACTTCAGGTTCCTCCTGCCAGAATACGAAGGCGATGTTATCCACTTTTTCGAACTCTTCAGAAACCGCTATTTTCTGTGCCAGCTTCTCACTTAGCTTTTTGGTAAGACTTCTGGCTGTTTTGAGTTCTTCAAGAAGCGTTTCGGCACGCGAGGTGAGTTCATCGATAGAACATGTTAAGGAAGTGGTAAGTTTTCCAACAATGTCGTTTAACTTCTGCAAGTGGCGTTCTGTTCGTTTCCCTGCAAGGAAGTAAACGCGGGTCTGAGTCTTTTTTATTTTCTCTGTTTTTATAACACTTATCGTTCCCACCATTCCCGTGTTTTCCACATGGAACCCGCCGCAGGCGGAAACATCGAAATCCCCGATCTTTATCAACCTGATGCTTTTGGTGGATTCAAGGATCTTTTCATCCACAGACTTTCGAAGGTGATAGTGATCGAGTTCTTCTGGTTTGACTTCAAGTATTTCTACATCGATGCACGATCTAACGATTTCGTTTGCCAGCTCTAAGGTTGCACGAAGCGCTTCGTCGGTGAGGACAGGGACATCCAGATCGATCGTGGAATATTCCTCTCCCATGTGAAACCCGACCGTTGGGATGTTTGACGTCCCGACAAAGGCTGCTGACAAAATATGCTGGCCGGTGTGCTGCTGTGCGATATCCTTTCTCCTTGCCGTATCGATCTTCGCGATATGCTTCCCGGTTCCCACTGACTTATCCACTAAATGCAGTGTTTCTCCATTTTCTTCGATAACCTTGAGAACTCTGGCGTTTCCTATAGTACCTCGATCACCCAGCTGTCCACCTTTGCCATCGGGATAGAAAGGGGTTTCCTTTAATTTCAGTACGAACCCCTCATCCATCTGTTTTTCGTCAACAACTTCCACTTCGAACTCTTTGAATTCCATACTTTTTACCTCCATCCATTATGAGGGAGTTCTTCTGATATTTTCGCGTATGAACTTCTGCAAGGCTATTTCGTCGATAAAGACCGCTTCTTTCCTGCGTTGTTCTTGAAGATGTTCCTGAAGAGAACGAGATTTAAGGTTTTCCATGATCTTCTTTTCTCTCATCTTTGTTCTCAGGCGTGCGAGTATCTCGTTTTCCTGCTCATGCAGAACGGCCAGTTCCTTCTTTAGTTCTTCTCGAAGCTTCTGCAAATCTTTGCGGTAGCGGACAACATCCTCTCTAAGGAATTTTCCGGACTTTTCAAATGTGATGATTCGAATCTCTTCTTCGTAAAGTGCTTCGATCTCTCTGTTCAGGGTTTCTATTCTTTCTTCAACCTTCGATATCTCTTCCCTCTTTGCTTTCAAATCTTCCTTCAGCTGATCCATCTCTTTGACTTTCAGTTGCAATAGTCTTTCCAGCTTGAATCTGAATCCTTCCGCCACTGTACCACTCCCTGAAGGATATCAGCAATCTACCCGTAGCCCCTCACACCGTACAGGTGGAAAATCTGATGACAGGTACTCTGTGGCCTTTAAGATTTTCCCAGCGTACAGGTGCGGTCATTACTTCGTTCAGGGGTACTCTATGCACTTTCACCACTTCGAATCCGTCGGGTTTGAGCTCAGGGGATTTATCGAAGAAGATAGCGTAGGCTCTAATTCTGAAACGGCTGTTGGATGTGCATGTTTCTGCGAAAAAGATTGGATTGTTTCCGTAAATATCAACACCGATTTCCTCCAGTATCTCTCTCCTCAGCGCTTCCAGTTCTGTTTCAGCAGGCTCAACAGCACCTCCGGGAAGCGCTATCTCTCCTTTGTGCCTTTTCACCTGAGAGCCACGTTGAACAAGGATCACTTCGTTTTTAAAGATCATCAGTCCAACTACAGATAGCTTCATCTAATGATCCCCGCATCCTCAAATACCTTTCTTACGTAAGGTGAAGTAGTTGCGCGAAGCAGTGCGCCGTAGCTCAATCCAAATCTCATCACGTCGCCGGGTTTCCATTCTCTGGCTGATTCGGTTACATCCACAACTATATGGTCGCTACTGCCATGGAGAACCCTTACACCTTTTTCGAGTGGTTTTAAACCTGCCACCATGACATCCTGCTCTCCCAGCGCAAGGATCGCACGGATTCTTGTCCCAAGATCTTCCACTTCCACATCTCTTCCAAAGGCGTCGTGTTTTCTGGGAGAAGCCGGCCTGGAAGGTTTTTTCTTGACCTCTATTATCTCCGCCTGAAGCTCCACTCCATTCTGGCTGAGAAACGATATCTCCCTCTGCCCTGTTACATCGGTGCCAAGTATTAGAGCTTCTCCAACTCTGAATTGATTGATTCCCTCGGGAAGTGTGCCTTCTTCCATCAGGTATATAGTAGCCGTGTTGCCGCCAGAAATTACCGATATCTCAGCGCCTTCTTCCTTCAAAGTGTTGGCTATATCTACCAGCTTCTTTAATTTGTCTGGTGTTGGAAGAACTCCATAAAAACATCCAAGATTTGTTCCAATGCCTGTAAGCTGAGCGTGTTTGAACCGCGCAGCCTGTAGCAGTTCTTCCATACATTCTTCGTGCCAGCATCCTTCTCTAAGTTCACCAAGATCTATCATGTAGATAACCTCGATCTTTCTGCCGCTTTTTTCCAGTTCTCTATCCAGAGCTGCCATCACGCTCAATTCGGATACCAGGACGCTGTCAATCAGGGAAGCCGCTCTCGAGACTTCGCTTAGCATAGGAGAGCGTATTAACTGAAAGTGGGCGTTTATGCCAGCGTTTTTCATCCTTTCGATGTTATCGAGTCTGGAATCGCCGATCTTCTTAATTCCTGCTTCGATAAATGCAGATGCCACCACGGGTTCACCGCACACCACTTTTGTTACTCCCACCATCTCCACGTTAAATCTGCTCGCGAGATCCACCAGCTTTTTTGCGTTTTCTCTTATCTCGTTCAGCCTTATTATCAATTTAGGATACACTCCATCACCCTCCAGTTTCATGAAATTTACATCGCATCAAGCAGACTTTCGTGCGAAGTACTTGAGGCGCGATTGTCGGAACATCGTGTGAAGTTCAAATTCTGATGATATCATAACATGATAAGTCGGAAGGAGGGAGAAAGTTGAATCAGTTCAGCGAAATAAAAAGGTCATTAGAAAACGCTCAGAAAGTGGCAGTGGTGGGTCATATAATGCCCGATGGTGATTGTATAAGTTCTGTTGTCAGTGCTGGCCTTGGACTTGAAAGGCTCGGAAAGGAAGTTAGAATGATTGTTGATTATGAGATTCCCTGGTATTACTTTGAATTCGATGTGGTGAAAAGGATAGAACGAGCGGAGATATTAAACGAGTGGACCCCGGATGTGATACTTGTTCTGGATGCTTCATCTCCCGATAGAGTCGGGCAGGTTGAGAACTTTCTCGATAGAGCACCTGTTCTCGTTGTGGATCATCACGCTACCAATCACGCCTTTGGAAACTACAACTGGGTTGATACGGGATTTGGAGCCACTGCCCAGATGGTTCTCAGACTTAACAGGGCTCTTGGTGTGACATACGATGCTGAGCTCGCGCTTTACAACTTCATGGGGATTGCTACAGATACTGGTTTTTTCCGATACTCGAACTCCGATGTTAAGGTCTTCGAAGACGCTGCGGAACTTGTCCGTCTTGGTGCCAACCCCAATGTGGTGGCAAGTACTATACTCGAAAACAAAAAACCCGAACAACTGAGGCTCTTCTGTGAAATGGTGCATAACCTTAAGATTGAATGTGATGGTCTTCTCGCTTATTCAGCTATTCCGTGGAGATCCTTTGAAGTTCTCGGCCTTTCAGAAGCGGATGCCGGGGGTTTTGTAGGTGAAATACGATCGATTCACGGTGTGGAGGTCGCGATTCTTTTCAGCGAATCAAAAGACGGCGATATTCATGTAAGCATGAGATCCAAAAGCTGGTTTGATCTCACGGGAACGGCTGTTCATTTTGGCGGCGGAGGACATCCAAGGGCGGCAGGATTCACGGTAAAAGCTGGAGAGGCGACACTTGAAGAGGTTGTGCAAAGAACCGTGGAGTATATAAAGCCTCAGTTGAAACGAAGGACAGGCGAGGTCAGTTAGTATGTTAATCGGAATGCTCAGACATGGCGAAACCGAGGCAAATCGCCGTGAGATCGTTCAGGGTAGATCAGACCTGTATGGTCTAACAAGAGAAGGAGAAAGTCAGATCATTCAGGTTGCCAACCGTGTTGCTGAAATGAAACTGCCTTTCAAGAAGATATACAGTAGCCCGGCAAGGAGAGCGAAAGAGACAGCTGCTATTCTCTCATCAGTGCTTGGTTTGGATGTGGAATACAGCGAGGCCCTCTGGGAAATGGATTTTGGCGACCTTGAAGGGCTTTCATATTCGGAAGTTTACAAACGTCAAGATTTTCCAGTTATGGAAAAGAATTTTTCGCGATACAGGGCGCCTGGAGGGGAACACGCGCAGGAGGTTCAGCAACGCGTACTTTCGTTTCTCGAAATCCTGAATGAGGATGTCCTCGTTGTTTCTCATGCGATCGCCATCGCCTCGGTG
Organism: Thermotogae bacterium; assembly: GCA_003538775.1. Classification (GTDB taxonomy): domain Bacteria; phylum Thermotogota; class Thermotogae; order UBA12178; family UBA12178; genus UBA12178. Next base: position 2,199 of record DPRG01000094.1, on the reverse strand, counting down.
TTGTGCTGGATAAAAGGTCTCAGTCTTGACTACGTGTGGAATCAGAGCGTAAGGAATGGTCACCTGTATTTGATCGAGAAAAAAGACAGAGAATATCGTTTGCTCGATGAGCTGACCTTTTTCAGCAAAGACGCTGATGGAAACTCACTTGTGAAATGAATTGTCCTTGTTTTTTAATCGTTGAGTCTGGTTATTTGTCGGATATTTTAACTCCTTATTCCAGGGCGTGTGGTTGTTGTCCCTTATCTACGCAAGCACATCACCTATGATCTTTCGAGTACCAAAAAAGTTTTGTGTCAGAATGGAATCATAGAAATTGTTGAATACGGTTGATAAGGTTGTATCGCTACAGCAGTACCAATAGAGACTTTTCAAGAGTTTTGTAACCACCTTTTTCTGGTACAAGAATTTTTCAAGATGCCGATGGTATCGTAGGCATTTGCACTTCTTTTTATTAATTAGAAGATAGATCATTCGCTCCGGCTTCTTGAAAATCTTTAAGTATCTTTATGCTAGTTTTGATGAATAGATCACAGCTCAACACCTGGAACGACTTCCTCAAGTTGCCGCCTGAAGATCGCACAGCAAAGCGTACGGCTTTAACATCCGCCATGTTATCTAAGCCTTACACTTCGAGAGGGCGAGCAATTACTTGGAGAATCTCAGGATGGAGAGTTCTTCTTCTATTTCTATCAAAAATTCTCGGTATTTCGGTTTTCTTTAGTCAGAGGGGTGTCTTCGAGTTTCTGCGCTAAAATACCACTTTGTTCATACGGAACATGATGATTTTGACGCGTGCGGTTCTTAATTTAACTGGATTGCTCCGATAGTGTGATGATTAAGTTAGCATCGTTAGAAGTTTATCAAACCAGTAGGATTTTGGGAAAAACAAGGGAAAGATCACGGGTGGCCTTTTAAAAGGCGTTATATCAAAAATCGTATCGAACACCGAGCTGATAGGATAATCCAGGGATTGTTACATCGTATCCAAGCACCATAAGTTGAATAACGTCCAAACTCAGGAAGAATTTCACAGGAATACTTCCCAGACCCAATTCAATACCCAGAGCGGAATCGGTTCCGAGCATGTTTATTGACGTTCCCTCAACCGAACCTCCAAGGTATACGATGCCTGCCGCAGCATACAGCTCGAAGAAATCATTTAGTGGAAGGTAGTACTTACCTGACAGGAAGATTCCATAGGCTTTAACTTCTTCTGCTTCCAGAGAGGAACTTCCGTATGTTCCGGAAAGTTCAACAGCGGTGTTACCACCACGCAATTGGACAAGCAAGCCGTAGGATTCACCATAAAGCTTGACCCCGGCTCCTATTTGCGCAAACAAAACTGCGGATACGAGTGCCAACAGAACGATAAAAGCCATCTTTTTCATGCTTCTACCCCCTTTTCCCTGTTCATTAATTGTTTCGGCCACCCGAACCGTGTATATAAAGGTATGTGTGAAGCTGTTTTGAAAAATCAACCAAGGATTCAATTTAATTCCTAACAATTATAACACGATTTGGACGCGAAGAGCTACGATCTGCGCTTTTTGTCCTCACTTTTTGCGATCAAGGAAGAAGTTAGGGAAGGTGTAAAAGGGGTTCGAATTTCGCTCTGCATTGCGGGAAGCTTGTTGGACGAATTATAAAGGTTAGAAATGAGTCTGTTCGAAAAAATCAAGGAGCGGGGGTGCGATCGATTTTTCAAACAGTGGATTGCAAAAGCTTATCCGATCTTACATTTCACACCCGCTTGTGTTCTTTCTCAAATCCGTAAAACAACACACGAGGAGATTCAAACTTCTTTTTCAGCTTTGCTTTGCTCCACAATCATATGCCTTCAGAATTGTTTTGAATGGCCTCCTTGGCGCTTATGAGGTTGTAAGAAAGATCGAAATGATTTGATCAACAACCCTGGAATCTTTTGCCTTTCTTCTTATCACACATCTCGGTTTCTAAGTCTTGCGAGGCGCCGAGCGAGCGCTTATGCAAACAATTACCGCGCCACACGTATGCGGTGAGATGTTGTCTCTTTGGCTCTCCAGTTCCAGCATAGAGCTTTTACAGTCTTGCGTAGCACCGAAGCAAGCACTCGTACAAACGAACGCCGAGCCGCATGGATGCGGCGAGCAGAAAGCTGAAACAGGATGTTGAATCTTTCTGGAAGCGATCGTTTGTGAGTGCTTGCGGGGAAATAAG
>DPRG01000105.1 GCA_003538775.1 Thermotogae bacterium | reverse complement strand
TATCAACAGCGCTTATAAGCTCATCCCAATAGTCACCTTCTAGGCCCTCCAAATTCTGCCTGGTAACTGGCATTTTCCCATAATTCAGATAACTCCACTGCTGGAACCATTTTGATTCGATCATTTCCACTATAAATTGCTTTGCCAGTTCAACGTTGCCAGCTTTCGGAACAATGACTCCGCCCATATAAATCATGGTCCCTGTTTCACCAGTTTTGGGAAGTGGCACAATGCCCAGTTTCTCAGGTCCAAACACAAGACCCGATTCTAGACACCAAGAATGCCAGTTGTGGAAAAGAGCTACCTTTCCCGCTTTAAAAGCATCTCTGGAATTGTTGTATACCTCGTGCACATCAGGTTGAGCTGCTTTGTACTCATTTCTCATCTTGACAAACCACTTCAGCGTATCAATCGTTATTGGATCTCTAAAACTCAGGTTCCCATTTTCATCAAGCAAACGACCTCCACGTGCTTTAACCGCAGAGAAGAAAGTATAGAGCAGCGTTATTCGTGACCAGCAGGTTGAGTAACCATAGACATCTGTTTCGCCATCTCCATCGTTATCCTTTGTGAGCAATCTTGCGGCCATTTCCAGTTCGGCCCAGGTTTTTGGTGGTTCAACTCCTGCTTCCTCGAGGTAATCTTTTCGGTAACCCAGAACCTGCACTTCGCCAAACACAGGTAGGGCATAGACTTTTCCGTCATAAATACCAGACTTCAAAAATCCTTGAAGGAAATCGGATCTCTGGAGCAACCGCCCGTCTACTTTGTACTTGGGATTGTTGAATACATCGTCCAGTGGAACTATTGTGTCCAGTTTAATGAACTTGACCATGCTACCTCCAGAGTAAGGCATGAGCAAATCGTAATTGGTTCGTCCCGCTTTCATGGCCATTAACATGGATTGGTCAAACTCGGTAACCTTCAACAGTTTCACCTTAACTCCGGGATGAGCAGCTTCGAATCTTTTTGCCGTTTCTTCGATGGGAAACTTTTTGTACATCCACTCAGCTGCTCCAACTCTGAGTACCTGTTCTGCGAATACCAAACCAAACACCAACAGCACCACCAACGTCGTCAATACAACCCTTCTCACAAACATCCACCTCCTGAAATGGAATGAAATCACACTTCCAATTCGATTCCTAGACGATTACAAAGGTTCTCCAGATAAACCTTGGATTTCAAAATTGCACCATCTAAATCTGGAACTTTGCCAACATCAATACCCACGTATCCGTCAAAACCATGCTTTTTTAAGGCCTGAAAAACTCCCTCCCAATCTACACTTCCTTCTCCAAGTGCTCGATGTTCGTTCACCTTACCATCGTTATCAGCCACATGGAGGTAGAAAATCTTATCTTTCAATTTCTCAACACTCAGGGGGAGAACTTCCTTTTGGGCATGCTGATGCCCCGTGTCCAGCACTATACCCAGATTCTCTGACTGTACGTGGTCCAGCAATCTCAAAGCAGAATCGGTGTTAGAGATCATTTCACCAACTCTTGGTTCCACACAAAGTTTTAAACCAGCTTCCTTTGCAAGTTCAGCCGCCTCTGTGAACGTTTCCACTAAAACAGCCCATTGCTCATCCCAATCAAAATCAGGATCGATTTCAACCTTTAAATCTAATCCATAATCTATACTTTCTTTATATGGTTGATTGCCATGAAACTTCAAAGGCGGCGTGAAACTGTCGATTTGTACAAGCTCTGCACCAAGAAATGTTGCAATTTCCAACCCCATTTTGTATAATTCGAATCCTTTTCTCCTTTCCGCTTCATCCAAGCTAACTAACTCCGGTAGGATAGGGCAAAAGTTCATTATCTTGACTCCGCGTGACTCACATGCGTCTTTGATTGCTTTCCTGTGCTGATAAACCTCTTTCATATTCCTTTCTCGAACGCCTTCCATTTCCATATAATGAAAACCGAGGTTTGCAGCTTCCTCAATCACTCGAAAAGTGTCCTCGATACTGGGAGGATAACCATATTTAGAAATCGCGTACAACCAACACAGATTGAGCTTCACACGTTCACTCTCCCTTCCAACATAGTTTTGAGCTTATTGACAATCTCATTGGCAGCATCTTCAGAAAGATACGACCATCGTCCCAAACGAGTTTCGTAACCCCCCTCTTGGAAAGCCTCTTTGGTTGGTAGATAACCATACCATCCATTTGCCATGCTTACGATCATAACGTTGCCGTTTTTCACCAACGCTCTCAAACGCAATCCAATCTCGGAAAACGGTTCAACCGGAAGAGCAAAGATGGTCAAATTTGGCAATCTTATTAAATGAAGCGGAAGATCGACCTCCTGTGGAAGAGATCCGCTAACTTTCAATTCTTCGCTAAGGAAGAATTTTTCTAATTCGTCGGTAGTGGACGTGAGATCTCTTTTAATTTCTTCCACATCTCTTGGTTTTCTTGCTGGCACTCGAATTCTCCTGTATAAGGAGAAAACAGGAAATTCTCCATCCACTTTTGTCCCTTTTTCCAAAGCCAGGAGCGCATCTAAGGCGAGAACTTTTCCGATCCTCACCGCTGTTTCAAAGTCTCTCCGGACTTCCACAGACTTTCCTAAAGCACTTTTTTCAGCAGAATAGCCTATGTTCACATCACCTTCTGCTCCGTTGAAAAACAACACAACACTGCCTTTGAATTCCTTCATATTTAGTATTGTTTCCCTTAGCGGTCCGACAAAATCAGAAGATATTAGCAAGTTATTGTGATCCAACACCGTAGCATGGCATGCATAATTGATCAGCACAGCTATGCAATCTTTTGTTCCTTTTTTCCAAAATGCCACTGCAGTCAAAGTAGGATCGGTAGGTCCTCCTGGCTTTCTTCTGTTTTTTCCAATCTCTGGTTCACTTGTTGTTCCTGTCGTCATGAAACAACTCTCGGCTGCATGCTTTGCCATTCTGATACTTCCTAAAATATGCTCTGGAAGCAACTTCAGCCAGAATTCGTTCAACTGGTTCCCTTCTTGCAGTCCAAGCAAAGCTGGTCCAGAGTGAGTATGTGTTGCCGTCAACATTAGATTGTCAGGAGAAACTCCAAATTCTTCCAAAACTCTCGAGCGAACTACAGAATCCAAGGTATTCGGAATCCCTAGCACATCAAGTGATGAAAAAACAAACGTTTTGCCGCCCACTTCAAGCCAAAGAGATGACACGTAAAGGTCATCGTGGACACCGTACGCTACACCCCTACGCGACGCATAACCCTCAAGTACCACCCCCGAAGGAGGAGTTATACAAACAGATGAAGCACCCGCTTTCATAAATGAAGTCCCTCCAGCATTGCCTTTTTAATTGCTTCAACAGCGTCCTGTTTCGACCTATCCAAGTGTTTTTCAAGAAGTGAACCAGCGAGTTCGGGTTTTTTTGCTCTCATTGCCTCTAAAATATCTTTGTGTTCTTTACAAGCAACATGAGGATTCAAAGTCATTCGAGTTGTCATTTTCACCAGATCGATCACACCATTTGCCATCTTGGTCAACCATCTATTTCCAGAAGTCCCTATGAGAAATTTCAGATGGAACTCCTCATCGAATTCCCTGACACCCTCTATGAGCTCCTCGTTACTCGCTTTTTCTATGAGTCGATCTATTTTGTAAAGGAGATGCTCAACCTTTTGTTCATCAAGGTCTTGCATTACATAACGCATAGCCAACAGCTCAAGAGCCTTACGCAAATCAAAAAGCTCTTCAACGTCTTTAGGTGAAAGCCTTACAACGAAAAAGCCAGTATAAGGTCTGGCCACCACAAGCCCTCGCTGGATCAACTTGTGAATAGCTTCACGTACAGGAGTGGGACTAACACCCAATTTCTTAGTAATTTTATTTATCTCAATCTTTGTTCCAGGTGGTAGAGACAAGTTTGTGATTTCATTCTTCAAATACTGGTAGACCTGCTCCGTGAGGGTTTGCTTAGTTACCAGAAAACTACACCTCCATAACCAAATGGTCCTGCATAATATATGATATATGATATATCACCAAATGTCAATACCCTATGGTGTGTTTGAAAAATCACCGAAAGGTAGATGAAGTTCGAACCGATCTGATCAACGGCATTCACGAGCGCCGACTGAGAATCCAAATAAAATGACCCTGAAGTCGCAGGATGCGACGAAAAGCGAGGCTGAAACAGGACGTTAAATCCTCACGCGAACCACTTTATTGGTTCGAAGTCGGAAAAAAGCGAATAATCAACCGTTGATCAAATCATTTCGAGCCTTGCTTTATTTCTCGAAATAAGCATTCTACATTTCGACGACTTTTCGAACTCACTCATATCCTATGCTTAAGTCCAAAATTTTTGTTAGAATTGTGAAAGGCACAGACGTGAGGAGGACAAATCATGAAAAACCTCGCTATTGCATTCCTGTTTTTGCTGTTGGTTTTGTTGAACGCCGATCAAATGGTCATGTCACCAAACATAGGAGCTATCGAAGAAGAGTTAGGTATAACGGATGCGCATATTGGAGTGGTGGCTTCTTCTTTCACCATCATTGGTGCCCTTATAAGTCTCCTGTGGGGATATCTTGCAGACAAGTACAGTCGGAAAAATCTTCTGATTTATTCAGTCCTAATAGGAGAAATTCCGTGCTTTATGACCGCGTTTTCAAGTTCGTATGGTGAACTCTTTTTCTGGAGGGCTCTCACAGGAATCGGAATTGGTGCCTCCTTTCCCATCGTTTACTCCATGGTAGGAGACATGTTTGACGAGGTTTCAAGAGGAAAAGTGGTAGCGCTTCTTTCTTCTGCCATTTCTGTTGGTGGAATACTCGGAATGGTAATAGGTGGTTTTGCAGGGCCGAATTTTGGCTGGCGAATCCCCTTCATCTTGGTCTCTCTGCCCAACGTGATTTTAGCCATCGTTTCCATATTCATACTGAAAGAGCCAAAAAGAGGAGCCTTTGAAAAAGGAATAGGTGAACTCATAAGATCAGGCTATACTTATCCAAAGGTCCCCAGACTTTCAGATTACGCAAAACTCATAAAGGTTAAAACGAACCTTCTCCTTTTCTTCCAGGGCATAGCGGGTACGGTGCCTTGGGGTGCGATTCCTTACTTCCTTGTCGAATTCTTTAGAAGAGAAAGAAACCTTTCAGTTGAAAGCGCGACGCTTGTATTTATTGTTTTTGGTTTAGGAAACATTGTTGGAATAGTTTTTGGTGGATGGATGGGTGCAAGACTCTATGAAAAGTCACGGGTTTACGTCCCCATCTTTTGTTCTTTGACCACTGCTGCAGGAGTTCTGTTCACGGTATTAACGCTTGACTTCATTGGACCACTAACATCTCTCAGCTTAATGGGATTCCTTGCATCATTCATGGCAAGTCTTACCGGTCCAAACGTGAAATTTATGCTGCTGAACGTGAACGAACCTCAGGACAGAGGAAGAATCTTTTCGATTTTCAACTTAACCGACTCACTTGGCAGTGGATTTGGAAAGTTCGTAGGGGGCGCGCTTTCGTTGAGCTTAGGTTCCCTTGGAGCTGCCCTTAAGGTTTCAGCTTATTTCTGGATCATATGTGCGATTCTGCTCTTTATCCTGGCTTTCTATTTCGCCAAAGATGTGAGTGTCCTTCAAAAGAACATGATGGCCTTAAGTAAAGAATTGAAGTGAAATTTCAAAGAGGTGAAAATGTTGAAATTTGTTGAGATCACTTTCGATCTGGAAAATGTTGAGGTAAGCCAAATCGAAGAATCCCTGGGTATTGAAGGATTCAACAGATTCTTTGTAGAATGGGTATCAGGGAAAACTTTTCTCAGAGTCTACCTCCATGAGAACGAAGATATACCTCCGCCACTGAGAGAACTAAGAGAAGTCAGCAGAAAAGTGGTAAAACCAGATGACTGGCTCAAGAAATTTCTGGATACTTTTAAACCGTTTGAGATGATACCGGGCGTTGTTGTAATCCCAAACGTTCAACAATATACCGACTACAAAGCAGCAAACGATCGTATACTGATAAAATTAACCCCAGGTGCCGCTTTTGGAACAGGTCTTCATCCTACAACAAGGATGACCGCAATGTTGATGAAAGAAACACTGCATTCAGGTGACTCAGTAGCGGATGTCGGATGCGGCTCAGGAATACTGGCTGTGCTGGCAAAAAAGCTGGGTGCTTCCAAAGTTGTTGCAATAGACAACGACCCGGTTGCTGTTTTGAAGGCAAAGGAAACAGCCAAAGAGAACGACGCAGACATTGAGGTTATTGAAAACAATTTACTTGACAATGTGAGTGAAACATTCGATCTTATAATTGCCAACATATACGCTGAAGTGCTTTTGAAGCTTTTAGATCAAATAGATTCTCATTTAAAAGAAAACGGAAGAGTGGTACTTTCAGGCATAGTGAAAGAAAAACTTGATCAGATAAGTGCTAAGGCTTCCGAAAAAAGATTACATGTAATAAAGGAACTGGAGGAAGAAGACTGGTGCGCTCTGCTTCTGAAGAAATGAACATCATCGCATGGCAATTGGGAAGAACTCCACGAGGAACGTTCACAATAGTAAAACGTTGCAGCTTTGGATACCCCGTGGTCATAGAAACATCTCCATTGGTCGATGGCAAACCTTTTCCCACACTTCACTGGCTGACATGTCCGCATTTACGCAAGGAGATTTCACGTCTGGAAGCCGAGGGACATATAAAGCGCTACCAGGAAATACTGAAAGTATCCCCCGTTTTTCGCCGGCTTTTTCTTGAGGCTGTGGAAGCAGATAGAAAAAGGAAAAAAGAGCTATCCAAAACACTACAAGGTGAAACCGCCTGGATCGAAGAACTTGGTATAGGAGGCGTAAGGAACCCTCTCAACGTTAAATGTTTGCATCTGCACGTCGCAAGCTACCTTGCAGGCATTCCAAACCCAATTGGAGAAGATATTTTGAAATCCATAAAACCTGAATGTTCGAATAAAATATGTTCTCGTTACAGGAGTGACGAAGATGAAACTGATTAGTTCCACGGAAATCGAGAAAAGAACGTTTGAACTTTTAAAAAAACTGAATACCCATTTCAACAATGACGTTTTCAAAATAAGCTGCGGCAACATAACGGGCGAATACAACAGATACCTGTGCGAACTGTTTAAAGAAAACGCCGAAATAGCTGAAAAGAAAGGGTTACCACTGTGTCAGGACACAGGTTTTGTTGAATTCTTTGTCGAACTGGGTACTAGTGTTGTTCTGGAGGAACCCATTGATAAAACACTCAATAGAGCTGTTTCAAAAACCTATTCTACCCTACCCTTCAGGACCTCTATGGTTAATCCTCCAATCGGCGAGTCAGCAAACACCAAAGATAATACCCCTGCTTTTGTACATATCGAACAACGGGATGGTCAAGATCTCGTGATCACCGCGCATGTTAAAGGTGGAGGATCTGAAAACCTGAGCGCCCTCTGGATGCTCCTTCCAACTACTTCTGTTGAAGAGATCATAGAGCTGGTGACCAAACACATACAGGCCAGAGGGGGTCAATCCTGTCCGCCCTTACACGTAGGTGTAGGAATCGGTGGTAGTGCCGATACAGCGGTGTTATTAGCGAAAAAGGCGCTGACGATAAAATTGGGTAAAAGAAACGATGATCCGGCTATAGCGAGATTGGAAAGAACATTAGTTTCGCGTCTTAACGAACTGAAGATAGGTGTCCAGGGATTTGGGGAGGGTCCAAGTGTTCTGGATGTGCATATCTTGACACTTCCAAGACACATAGCCGTATTACCCATTGCACTTGCCGTAGACTGCTTTCTCTGTCGAGTGGGGAGGATTTCACTATGAGGGAGGTCACTCGCATTTTGCCACCTTACAGTCTGGAATCTTTTAAAAACTTACACGCGGGTGAGCATGTTCTTTTATGCGGACACGTGCTGGTCATGCGTGATCAGGCACAGAAAAAACTTTTTGACATGAAAGAAAAAGGTGAGAATCTCCCGATCGACCTGAGCAACACCGTCGTTTTTTACGCGGGACCCGCAAAACCCATTCCCACAATGCCTGCTGGAGCTATAGGCCCTACTACAAGTAAGAGAATGGACAAATATCTGGAATTTCTTTACCTTCAGGGCGTCCTCGCTACCATAGGAAAAGGTGATCGTTCAGAATACGTAAAAGAGCTTAACAAAAGATACAGAAGGGTTTATTTTGTCACACCCTCTGGAGTAGCCGCTCTGCTTGCCTCGTGTGTAGTGAAAAGCGATATTCTGGCTTTCGAAGAACTGGGCCCCGAAGCGATCAGACTTATCGAAGTCCGCGATCTTCCTCTATTTGTCTGGATAGACGCCTCCGGCCAGGTATTTCGCAATGCTGTCAATCGATGACTATTCTCGGTAATCTTTGTTTAAGCAATATCACAATTAAATGAATTCCTTCCACCATGGCATAGGTGAGGAGATATTCGGGTATATTCAAGGCAGATTGAAGACAACCATAGCGAAGCAGACCAATAGGGAGGAAATCAGGCAAAACAAATACCATTCCCATACCCGCAAGCACAGCGAGGACCACTCCCACCGCTCGAGTTCCCATGATAACCACAATCAAAGCCGAAATGGCTGCAATGAACCAACTTCCAATAACGATGGAAATCAAAGCAGGATAACGAATTTCCATGGGCGTTGATACAAAAAAGTTCAAAAAGCCTCCAGCCAACGACACAAGCCCCACATCCACGATCATTTTGTACCATCCCAGAGTGTAAAAGCCAAATCTGGTACGTTTCGAAAGATATGCCTTATCTAAAGTACTTTGAGGTTCCCTTAAATAACGCTGCGAAGTTATAGAAGCGGTTATCAAAACAATCAAGGGTAGAAGTACGGAAAACCATGTGAACCACATAAAAACTTGAAGATCATACTTCAGCGAACCCAGCCATTGTTGCTTCAGGCCAAGAAGAAATTCCAGAACGTTCCGCGGTATGAGGTCTAAAAATCCAACCAAGCGAGCGTGAAAATTCAAAAGCAGGAAGAAAATCAGTGCTTCTATCATCAATGTTAACGACAATCTCAGCGTTCTTTTACCCATTGAAAGACCCCTTTCGATGTTATAATCTCGTTTGAAGTATATCACTTTTATACAAATATACAGTACGGACAGAGGTGATAATTTGAAGAGCGGGTTTGTTGCGGTCGCGGGAAAACCCAATGTTGGAAAATCCACACTTATAAACGCACTCATGAAGCGAAAGGTGGTTATCGTTTCTGACAAACCCCAAACCACACGCAACAGGATCAACTGCATATTAACGGGGAAAGATTTTCAGATAGTATTCACTGACACACCCGGTATTCACAAACCACTACATAAACTTGGCGAATACATGGTTAAAATAGCAGTGAGGGCAATGCAGGGGGTCGATTTAATCCTGTTCGTTGTGGACGCTTCTGAAGGCTTTGGCAAACCGGAAGCCTATGTTGCCAGGTACATAGAAGAAGCGAAAGTCGATACCATACTCGTAATAAACAAGATCGACCTCGTCAAAGATAGAGAAGTCTGTCAAAGAATAGAGAACATGGCAAAAACGTATACCACTCAAATAGTGGATGCAGTTTGTTGTTCTTCCATCACCGGTGAAAACCTGGACGTTCTTTTGCAGAAAATCCTGGATAGGCTTCCTGAAGGACCCCAGTATTATCCGGAGGATATGGTCACAGACAGGCCGCTGGAATTCATGATAGCAGAGCTCATCCGTGAAAAGATCTTCAATTTAACGTCTCAGGAGGTTCCGCATTCAACCGGTGTTAGCGTGGATGCTTTAGAAGAAAGAGAGAACGGTGTGGTTTACATTCTCGCCACTATATACGTGGAACGAGATTCACAAAAGGGCATTATAATTGGCAAAGGAGGTCGAATGATTAAAGAGATCGGTACACTTTCGAGAAAAGATATTGAATTTCTTCTTGGGCGAAGAGTATTTCTCGAATTGAGAGTGAAAACAAAAGAGAAGTGGAGAAACCGCGACAGTATCATCCTCTCAACCTTTGGATTGAGGAGTGACCTCGACTGAGCAAGTCGAACGTTCTTTTAAAAATCGAAAACCTCCCTGTCGAAGGTTTGGGAGAATTGAATCTTGAAATCTCCAAAGGTGAAATGCTTGTTCTTGCAGATCGCGGCGATCTGGCGTCGGGTATATTGAAATGCGCTGCTGAACTTGGATCGATCGAAGGTCTGAAAGTTAAATCGGGGAAAGGTGTGAGAAAGCTATATCTTAAAAATCCCGAAGATCTTAATCCAAAATGGAATCTGGAAAAGATCTTCAAGTTCTTCAGGCGAATGGGTAAACTCGACGAAGCCCTCTTCTTCCACGAAATTTCTCATCTCGGTGTTTCTATGAAAACTCCCCTTGAAGAACTTTCAGACGAAATGATTGCGTTCTTATACGGAGTTTTAGGTATGGCCATGAAGATTGATCTCTTGATTTTAGACTCCATAATCGATACCATGGGATCGGCTTTCAAAGAACGTTTTTTGCCCCTTATTAAGGAGAAAAAAGAAAGCGCTTCTGGTTTTTTTGTATCTTCAACGAACCCCTTTTCCTTGTTGAAATTATGTGATCGACTGGTGATTTTCAAGGGTAGAAAGGTGCTTTTCAATGGTCCAATAGACCTGCTCTCGAACTTTCGTCAAATTTCACTACCCACCGATGTGAAAGGGCTTGAAAGGTTCCGCCTTTTCTCCATAAATAGAACACATCTTGGAATCAACGCACTCGTAGCGGATGAACCCACCATACATGCACTGAAGGTGGAGCTGGGTGAAAATATAAACGTGCAGGACATTCCCGTTGAGGAGGTTGTTAAACGCCTGCTCGTATAAAAGGAGGCCCAGGAAAATGAAGATAAGATTCACACTGAATGGTGAGCGTTTAGAAATGGATGTTAGAGAAGATCAAAGGGTTCTGGACCTTCTTCGAGAAGAGCTGGGACTCACAGGTACGAAAGAAGGCTGCGGAGAGGGAGAGTGTGGTGCGTGCACTATCATCGTTGACGGCAGAGCTGTGAATTCCTGCCTGATGCTCGCGCCAGAGCTTGACGGCCGTGACGTCATCACCATAGAAGGACTCTCAAAAGACGACGAACCCGACCCAATACAGAAAGCCTTCGTCGATGCCGGAGCTGTCCAGTGTGGATTCTGCACACCCGGTTTTGTGATGTCAACAAAAGCCCTTTTAATGAAAAACCCCCGACCTTCCAGAGAAGAAATATACAAAGCATTAGAGGGAAACCTTTGCCGTTGCACAGGCTACGTTAAAATACTTGAAGCGGTGGAAAACCTTATCACCAAGGAGGGATAAAGTTGAATCTCTGCGTTGCCATTCTCGCCGCGGGCAAATCGGAACGTTTTGGTTCCCATAAACTCGTCGCCGACTTCAACGGCAAACCGATGCTCCAATGGATAATCGATAACGTCGCACCTCTGGACGCACGAAGAAAGATCATCATTGTCAATCCTTTATGGAAAGAAATCAGAGATAGATTCACACTTTTCGATCTTGAGGTGGTTTATAACTTAAACTACGAGGAAGGAATAGCCTCCTCGGTGAGAGCAGCCGTTTCTGCGGGAGCCGCTGAGAACTGCGATACAGTGATGTTTCTCCTTGGCGATATGCCCCTGGTGAAAACTGAAGTGATAAAAAAAGTGATAGAAGAAGCTCAAAACTCGGAAAAGCCAATTGTTTCAGCTTATTTCCACGACACGAAAGGCTTTCCCACTGTTGTAAAATCGCCGGCTTTTCCATACATACTCTCTTTAAGAGGGGATGAAGGTATCAAACAACTCATAAAGAATAGGCCGGAGCTTTTGCACAGGGTCCCAATTGAAGATCCTGACATTGTGAAAGATATGGACTACAATGGCTGACTTTGAAACGAATAACGGCGAACTGGAAGAAACTCCCTTAGATCCACAAATCAGAAAAGCTATAAACGTTTCTATATTTGAAGGCGCTTTCTACACCGGGTTTTTCCTGCTTTCTCAGGGATTCTTACTCACGTCCCTTGGTCTTTATTTCAACGCCTCAGAGTTAATTCTCAGTCTGGCTTTTGCACTACCAGTAGCCTTCCAGTTTTTCCAGCTCTTCACCCCGTTTATCTTGGACAGGATAAAAAGTCGCAAGAAAATTGTGGTTGTTTCGTCCCTGATATCACGCCTTCCATGGATTGTTCTGGCAGTCGCGGTTTCCATAGGTCTTAGGGATGCAAAGCTCTTTTTATACATGTTCATGATCTCTCAAGTCGCGTTGACATTTGCCGGCAACGCCTGGAATTCCTGGATAAGAGGCCTTGTACCTGAAAATCTCAGAGGAAGGTTCTTCGGAATCAGAAATCTTGGGAGTTCCCTTGTAACCATCTTTGCCACTCTTCTTTATTCGAATATCTTAGACGCTGTCGTTGAACCTTACAATTATCTACTTGTTATATCGATAGGTCTGATCTTTGGATTTCTTTCTCTTGGGTTGCTGACAATACAGTACGAACCACCATCGCGCGTGTTCGGTGCACTTGCGGGGCTCAAAGCCTGTTTGAAAGATGCAAACTTTCGAAAATTCATGTTTTACGCCTTCCTCTGGAACTTCGCGATCTACGTATCAGCACCGTATTTCACTCTCTACCAGATACGCTTTCTGAAGCTAAGCTACTCAATTATAGGCTTCTATTCCATTCTTTCTGGTGCCGTTGCCTTACCCGCTTACTACATTTGGGGAACCACGGTGGACAAATACGGCAGTAAAGTCGTTGCACAGATAGGGATTTTCACCGTATCATGGCTACCATTTTTATGGCTTTTCATGGCCGAATCAACTATGAGATCCCTCCTTCCTATAGACGCCATCACCGCCGGCATTGGCTGGGCTGCAGTTAACCTTGCAGTATTCTCACTGGCATTTGAAGTCGCAGGATTTCATTCCTCTGCTTACTTCTCCCTCTTTTTTTCCAGCGTGGCTTTCGGGTCAATAGCGGGATCTTTAGCAGGAGGATATTTAGGAGAGATCTTCGTAGACAAGCATTTCTCGTTCATAGGCTTCGACTTCGAAGGTATCAAACTGATGTTTCTAACTTCAGGAACTTTGCGTATTGCCTCTCTGTTTGTGCTTAGAAAGGTTAAAGTGAGAAAATACGAAAAACCACGGATAGTCGTACAAGCAGTGCTCGCAGCAGTTGGTCGAAAGATGATCGCAGTGCCCCGCTACGCCGGTCAGGCAGTTCAAAGTGGTATCAAAAAAGCAAGAGAGAGGGAGAAGCGCTCAAGCTAAGATCGGAAAACTCTTTTCTCAGATATTTTTCAAAACCCGCCCTTGCGACCATTATGCCGTTGTCAGTACACAGGGATACAGGTGGGAAGAAGGACTGGAAACCATACTTATTCGAAAGTTGCTCTACTCTTTTTCTCAAGAGTTTATTTGCCGCGACACCACCAGCAAGGACTACTTTCTTCGAACCTCGTTTTCTGATTGCATGTTCCAGCTTCGATATAAGCGTATCAACAACGGCTTCCTGAAACGAGGCTGCAACGTCTTCTATCTTCGCCTCGGGATGTTCCTTCAAAAAATACAGGACCGATGTCTTCAAACCGCTGAAACTAAAGTCAAAAGTATCCTCATCTAGCAGAGCTCTGGGAAAACGATACACGGCTTCACCGCTCTCCGCCGCTTTTTCGATCGCTGGACCGCCAGGATAGCCAAGATTGAGCAATCTCGCCACCTTATCGAAAGCCTCTCCAGCTGCATCGTCACGCGTCCTACCCAGAAGAACTATATCACCATAACTACGAAACTCCAGAAGTTCAGTGTGACCACCGGAAACCAGAAGAACCAGAAAGGGAGGAGAAAGCTCTTCGAAGAAAAGAAAGTTAACGTAAATATGCGCCATGAGATGGTTTACAGCTATGATAGGTTTGTTTATAGCGTATGCCAGCGCCTTCGCAAAGGATATACCGACAAGCAATGCCCCTACAAGCCCAGGCCCTTCCGTAACTGCCACAGCCGAAATATCCTCTAAACCAATACCAGCATCAGCAATCGCTTTCTGGAAAACCTCATCTATGAGTTTCGCATGCTGGCGAGAGGCTATTTCCGGTACCACTCCGCCGTATCTGGCATGCTCCAGAATCTGAGAAACAACAACATTAGAAAGGACCCTTTTGGGTCCTTCCAGCACGCCAACAGCCGTTTCATCACAGGAAGTTTCTATCCCCACTATCACAGGAGAAGATTCATGCTGATTCACGCTTCACCACTACAGGCTTAACTCCCCGTTCCACTACATCTGCGGTTATAACAACCTTCTCAACGTCCTTCATAGAAGGTAGTTCAAACATGATATCGATCATCGTTTCCTCAAAAACCGATTTCAAAGCCCGTGCTCCTGTCCCTCTGCTCAACGCCTTTCTTGCAAAGGCGCGCAGTGCATCTTCGGTCACTTCGAGCTCAACACCATCGAGTTCCAGAAGATGCGTGTACTGCTTCACGATAGAGTTAGTCGGTTCCACAAGAATCCGCACCAGAGCTTCTTCGTCAAGTTCATGAAGCGTGGTGAATACAGGAAATCTTCCCACAAATTCAGGAATGAAACCGTACTGTATCAGGTCGTCAGGAGTCACATGAGAGAGAACCTCACCAATCTTGAAATCCTTTTTACTCTTAACCTCTGAGCCAAAACCCATGGTGGTACTCTGTATCCTTTGTTTTATGATATCTTCCAGACCATCGAAAGCTCCACCAGCTATGAAAAGTATGTTGGTCGTATCAACGCGTATGAATTCCTGATACGGGTGCTTCCTACCTCCCTGCGGCGGAACATTCGCAACGGTTCCCTCAAGGAGTTTAAGCAACGCCTGCTGAACACCTTCTCCTGAAACATCGCGGGTTATGGAAACGTTCGGACTCTTCTTGGCGAGTTTGTCAATCTCATCTATGTATATAATTCCTCTCTCTGCTCTCTCCACATCGTAGTTACAAGCCTGCAAGAGCCTGAGAATCACATTTTCAACATCTTCACCCACATACCCCGCCTCGGTGAGGGGTGTTGCGTCCGCTATGGCAAAGGGAACGTCAAGGATCTTGGCGAGGACTCTTGCAATAAGGGTTTTACCGCATC
The DNA here is from genome assembly GCA_003538775.1 of Thermotogae bacterium. Taxonomy (GTDB): domain Bacteria; phylum Thermotogota; class Thermotogae; order UBA12178; family UBA12178; genus UBA12178. Next base: position 63,366 of record DPRG01000105.1, on the reverse strand, counting down.
CAGTAGGGCCGATCATGAGGATGTTCGACTTCTCTATCGGTACATCCGAGTTACGGTGATTGGCGATACGCTTGTAATGATTGTACACAGCCACAGATATAACCTTCTTGGCCTGTTCCTGGCCTATGACATACTTGTCGAGTTCCTGTTTTATTTCCTTCGGCGTGGGAAGCTTTTGTGAAACGTACCTGACTTGATGCGACTCTTCAAGGAGTTCATGAAATAGCTCCACACACTCGTTACATATGTACACACCAGGACCAGCGATCAATCTTTCCACATGTGATGCGCTTTTGCCACAAAAAGAACAGTACTTTTCCATGCTTCTACCTCCAGTTCGAGTTCAATCCTTCTGGAGTATTCTACCAGAATTTTGCAGCTATGAAATCACATCTGATGTCACAGTTAGTAAAAGAACCATAATACAACAACCACACAAACCTTAACTCAGTTCGTTCAACAGGGTGATGTAATCCTCAAGCAATCTTGTTATTAAAAACTTTTCTCTAACCTTCTCACGTCCTGCCCTACCCACTTTTTCTGCAAGTTTTCTATCTCTCAGCAGCTTCAAGATCGTATCCGCAAAACCATCGTAATCCTTCGGTTCGTGCAAGAAACCGTTGATTCCATCGTCAATCTGCAGCGGAATCCCTCCTACGTTCGAAGCAACTACAGGTGTCCCCTTCCAGAGAGCTTCGGTCACGGTCAGTCCGAACCCTTCCCTTGTGGACTTCTGGATAACCACATCCGCAAGACTCTGAAGGGCGTTAACCAGAAGATCGTCCTGAGCTGTGATGGTTACCACGTCGCCTTTTTCGATCAAATCTTTTGCGTTTTCCAGTACTTCGTTGTAAATCTGCAGACCCTCTGGGTCATCTGGCGCCATGCTACCACAAAGCACCAGTCTGCAGTCCTCTTCTGAACGTACCCTTTTGTACACTTCGAGCACTCCTAAGGGATCCTTCCACTTGTCAAACCTCGAGATCTGAACAAGCAAAGGTTTGTCAAGCCGCACACCGTAACGTTCAAGGATAGTTCTGGATTCATCTTTTGGAAGAGGTGAATTCTTCGGCGTTAAAGGATCTATAGCCGGATGGATTATTCTGTACTCAACCGGAAGATCCTCTTTTTTATATCTTTCGTGTGAGACTATCACGACATCATAACGCAGGATGAAAGGTTTCAAAAAGTTCCACAACATAGGGTTGGGGTGGGAAAGATCGATATGGCATCGCCAGATCCACGGCTGTTTCTTTCTGTAATTTGAAACCATTGCCAGTGGCTGAGGGTCGTGCACGACAATGAAATCCCTGTCATCGATGTGAGCAAAACGCGAAAATTCCTCATTAGTGGCCAAATACAGAGATTTTCTATCCTCACTGAGTTTTATCTCTTCTCCTTGAAGACCGTTATGAAAACTCTTTGTAACCTCAAAAAAGGCAGGACTCGCGTGTATTATTCTCCAGTCCGCACGAAGTCCGACATCATTCTTTAAGGGTATGAGGGACCAAAGCATTTCTGCGACACCACCGCCCTGAAAGGTCGAATTGATGTGCTGAACGCTCTTTCCATACAACTGCCTCATTTTTCTCAAGATCCTCGACACCACTTCATCTCCCACGATCTGCCGGTAATCTTCCAATCGTCTGACCATTCGCATCTCCCCCTTTTTTTCAAAACACGAAAAAACTACACATCTATTATACACGAACCGAAAAATTTGATATAAAGAAAAAGCGGCTCTAATGAGCCGCTGTTATACATTGGAGAATTTCAGGTTATTACAGGAGACCATTCCATTGTCAGTGATAAATAGTGTGAGGTGTGGGTATCATCCTGGCAAACTATAAAAAAATCAAAACTCTCGCAAGCAGCTTCCCAGTATAATCACACACCCAGAATCTTCGAAAGAAATTCTCTGGTTCTTGGGTTCCTTGGACTGGTGAAAAAAACTTCAGGAGGAGCCTCTTCAACAATCACCCCACCGTCCATGAAGCATACTCTATCGGCTACCTCTTTTGCAAATCCCATTTCATGCGTCACCACGATCATCGTCATTCCATCCATTGCGAGTGTCTTCATGACTTCAAGCACCTCAGCCACCAGCTCAGGATCGAGCGCCGACGTGGGCTCATCGAAAAGCATCAGTTTGGGATCCATCATCAACGCTCTCGCAATGGCCACACGCTGCTGCTGACCACCAGAAAGCTGTGAAGGATAAGCGTCTGCTTTTTCAAGAAGTCCCACTCTTTTCAAGAGTTTCTTCGCCTTATCTTTTGCTTCGACCTCATCCATGCCCTTCACTTTCACAGGTGCCAGTATCAGATTTTCAAGAACAGTCAAGTGAGGGAAAAGGTTGAACTGCTGGAAAACCATTCCAATCTTTGATCTTATAAGATTTATGTTTTTCCCTTCTTTTACCTCTATGCCATCGAAAACCACACGACCTCTATCGGGAACCTCCAGGTGGTTAATACAGCGCAAAAAAGTGCTCTTCCCTCCTCCACTCGGGCCAATTACAACGAGCACCTCTCCCGGTTTTAAACTCATATTCACTCCCTTAAGCACCTGGAGATCGCCAAAAGACTTCCACAGATCCTCCACTTCCAGAAGTACGCTCATGGTATCGCCAGCCTCTTTTCCACCCATCTCGTTAACCTCGAGAGTGAAAAGGTCATGACAAAATACAGCAAAGCAACCGCGGAATAAACCGAAAAAGATTGAAAGGTTCTGCTTATTACTATTGTTCCCCTTCTCAAAAGCTCTTCTATCGCGATGACCGACACGAGAGAGCTGTCTTTTGTCAATGTTATGAACTCGTTACCCAGGGCAGGAAGAATATTACGAAAGGCCTGGGGCAGCACGACATATCTCATAGCCTGCCAATGGCTCAGGCCCAGAGAGCGAGCTGCTTCGTACTGCCCCTTGCTGACCGACTGTATGCCCGCTCGGACGATCTCTGCCACATATGCCCCGCTGTTGATACCCAGTGCCAGCACCCCCGCAGGGAATCGGTCGATGTAAATGCCCAGCGATGGAAGACCGAAGTATATGATGAATATCTGTACGAGAAGCGGTGTACCTCGGATAAACTCAACATAAACGGTTGCAGGGGCATTTATCCAGCGTTTTTTCGATAAACGAGCCATTCCAACAAAGGTTCCTATAAGCAATCCAAGAAGGATGGCCAGAGCTGTTATTTCAAGGGTTATCAATGCTCCAGAAAGAAGATAAGGAAACGAATCGATTACCGCTTCCAGCCAGTACGGCATTCAATTCATCAACCCCGACAATTCTTGTTCATTCCGAGAACCACTTTTCAACCAGAAGATCGTAAGGACTCTTCTTCATGTTTCGCAGTACACTGTTTATGAACTCAAGGAGATCCGTGTCTTCCTTTCTAACCGCAATTCCGTACTCTTCTTCCGAAAGCACATCGCTGGTTATCACAAGCTGAGGATACATGGCCACATACGCTCTCGCCGGCGCAAAATCAAGGACCACGGCATCCACACGTCCGTTCATGAGTTCAAGAAAGGCATCTGTGAATCGAGCAAAGCGGCTTATCTTTACTCCCTCGATCTCTGAAACTATCAGATCACCTGTTGTGCCCTGCTGCACTGCCACCTTTTTGCCCTTGAGTTCCTCAAGGGTTTTGATAGCCGGTGCTCCTCTCCTAACCACTATTACCTGTCCTGCCTTGAAATAAGGATCTGAAAAGTTCACTGACTTCTTGCGCTCTTCGGTGATTGTCATGGCTGCAATGGCTATATCGATCTTCTTAGTGATAAGGGAGGGAATCAAACTATCAAACGGCATGTCAACGATTCTGAGTTCAACACCAAGCGCTTCTGCGATCTTCTTACCAATGTCGATGTCAAATCCAACAACTTCGTTTTTCTCATTCCGAAACTCAAACGGTGGAAAGGTTGCTTCAGTCCCCATAACTATGTACCCGCGAGCTTTGATCTCCTCAAGGATGCCAGCCATCAGGGATACTCCTATCACCGTTACCAACAAAACCGCAAGCCACTTTTTCATACTCGCCACCTCCCGTTTTAGTGAGAGTTACCATGTTTTAATTATACCAGTGTAGCACCACCTTACCCAAACAAACTAAAAAAGCCCCCATTCTGGGGGCTTAATAGGGTGTTTTTATTTATAAAGGGAAAGGTTGAACCCAGGCGTTATTCTATCCTTGTCAAATTGACCGAAACTACCTGGCGGATGTTGGCATCGACTTCTATTTGAGTAACATAAGCCCTGTAACCTTCCTTTATAAGGACAAGCTCGTATTCACCCTCGTTGATCTGTACGGTTAGCGGTGTATCGCCATAGTACTTTCCGTTTAAGAAGACCTTCGCACCCAGAGGATTGCTGTAAATCTCAAGCGTACCTAACTTTTGCTTTTTTTGATAGAAAGGAAACGTGTACACCACGTTTGATCCTTGAGAAATGCCGAAATTCAGCTTATACTCTTCCACGTAGTCTGGATGGACTACCCTCAGTTCATACTCACCTTCTTCCAGTGTAATCTCTAAAGGAGTGGTACCTCTGTAAACACCGTTTACATATACCTGGGCCCCCAAAGGCTCCGAACGAATTGTGATCCGTCCCGTCCGTTTGGGTTTCTCGAAGATGGCTTCCACTGTCGTCACTCTGTTGGATTTAACCTCAAAATCACGAACTATTGGCTCATAACCTTCAAGATAGAAGACAGCAAAATGATCACCGGAGTCAAGTGTGATCCTCAATGGGGTTGTGCCTCTATATCTTCCATCAACGTATACATATGCTCCACGGGGTTCGGATTCGAGAACCACCGTTCCCTGGGTTGGAACAATTCCCACGTAAAAATAAGAAGTTGCAGAGGTCCAATCCTCCAGAAGTTGTTTTTTAATCACATCGGTGAAAAACTTCAGGGGTTCCCTGGAAAGAATCGGAATCTCTTCAATCAAGGGGATCGGTACAAGTCGGAGCTTACTCTTAACAGCTATCACCTGCACGATCTCTTTTCCGGGCTTTCCTGAAACCTTCAAAGAATATTGAGACTGTGGATCTGGGATTCTCTTAATCGTATTGGCGGAAACAAAATTATTCGATTCGTACTTGTTGGGAAACAGCAGACGTACCTCACCATCAGGGGTTATATCGAATACATATATGTAAGAGCTATGAGAAGGCTTCACAAAGACTGTAAAATCTTCGCCAGGTTTATAGGTGGCACCTTCCTTCTTGTCGAACCACAAATCCACCTTGAACTCCGAGGGTTTCGGTACTATTATGATTTTCTCAAGCGAAATATCTTCCTTAACAGCAAAAACCAGTGAATTCGTCAAAATCAACAAAAAGAATCCTAACACCAATATCCTGGAACGCATTTTTATCCACCTCCCTGCCAAAATGTAAGACGTTGAAAAACGAAAAGTGGTTCAAAACACTTTTGAAAACCAGTGTTATCATTGAAATGAACATCTGAAAACCTGGAGGTGAAAATATGGAAGTGAAGATCGAAAAACCCACACAAGAAAAACTCGAGGAGCTGAAAGTCAAGGAGTGGCCTATCTGGACCAAGGAAGTCTCCACTTTTGACTGGTACTACGACACCAACGAAACATGTTACTTTCTCGAAGGCGAAGTCGAGGTGGAAACCCCTGACGGGAAGACATATCACATACAGGCAGGAGACCTTGCCACCTTTCCCAAAGGTCTTAAGTGCGTGTGGAAGGTGAAAAAACCGGTAAGAAAACATTACAAACTATTCTGAATGTCCTCGCTGGGAAAGGGCATATGCTCGATAAACGCATCTGAAAAACGAGGATCGGTCGACAGTTCCAGGATTGTTATACACGATCTGAGCTCGTTGATTTGTTTCTCGCGAGTTCGACTATGAAGTATCATCCTTGCACCCAGACCCGCAGCGTTTCCAAGTTGAACAACATTTTTCTCCGAAACTAAGGGCAACAAGCCTATTTTGAACGCATTTTTGATGTTTAGCCTGGCACCAAAAGTGCCAGTAATGTATATCTTGAGTGCATCCAATGAAACACCACTTTCTTTAACAAGAATACTTGCGCCAGCGCTTATGGCTGCTTTCGCTAACTGTATCTGTCGAATATCAGACTGCGTTAAATACACCTTCTCCGACAATCTAATAGCTCGTTCCCCATCAACTTCGCATACGAACCCTTCAAATTCGTCTTGTGGAGATGAAGCGATTTTCCCCTGGGGATCTATCAGTCCTAATTTAAGAGCTATAGCGATCAAGTCCACAATACCAGAACCGCAAATGGTTTCGGCTTCACGTTCTCCTATCACAGAATATCCTAGCTTGTCGTTCTCAATCCAGACATGATCTACCGCTCCTGGCCAGGCTACAGATCCTCGCTTTATGGTCGCACCTTCGAAAGCAGGGCCTGCTGCTGTAGAAGTAGCGAAAATCTGTTTGTCGGCTTTGAGAACGATTTCACCATTTGTGCCAAGATCTATATAAAGCGCTGTCGTTTCTTCTAAGAATTCCGAGCTGATAAGCCCCGCAAGTATATCCGATCCAATGTATGATGACGCATGTGGCATGAGTGAAACTTTGCAAGCAGGGTTTACCTGTGAAATACCGAGTTCTTTGGCAGGAAATTCTAAATATCTCAAAAACACTGGGGTAAATGGCGCCATTGCAATGCTGGATGGGTTTACACCAGCCAAAATGTGTACCATCGTGGGATTACCAACCACGACTATGCGATAGATATCCTTACAAGAGACGTTGGCTTTGTAACACAACTCTTTGGCCATTTCATTGATGGCGTTTACAACTGCCTTTTGCATTTTTCCCAGATGTTTGGTTTTTTCCATCACGATCGAGATACGTGAAATGATATCGGCTCCCCAAGCACGCTGCGGGTTCAACCGCACTGAAGCCGCGAGGTTCTCACCATTTTCGAGGTTGTCCAAATACCCAACGATAGTCGTTGTTCCAAGATCTATAGCGAGGCCGAGTAGCCTACGAGACGAATCTGCTGGTAACAAATCCAGGATTTCGTCGTTGTAAATTATCGCTTTGCCATGATGTTCGTTTTTCCCCAAAAGTAGGGGAAGAGTTTTTATCACAAGCAGAGATCCGGCTCGAGCCTTCAAAGTGTTTTCTAAATCTTCAAGCATGCTTTTTGAAGTTCCAAAAGATTCAGGAGATATGACAAACGCCTTCGCGATCAACGTTGGATCCTGTTCACAGCGTTGGGTTTCCCCTGTCAAGCGAATGGTATTATCGATTTTTACAGAGGTGGACACAGCGATTTTGGTATCTCGAATCAATCTTACCTGACAAGCAAGACGAACACCGCTTTTAAGCACTTCTTGTGTTAATAAACGTTTTTCGGCGTCGCTGGGTGGTGTTAGAGACTGGGGAGATAATACCTTAACCTTACATTTTCCACAAACTCCATGGCCTCCACACTCACCAGGTAGAGCAAATCCCGCATTCTGAAGACAGTGTAAAAGGTTTGAATTCTTATCACAAAAGACCTCTCTATTCGTTTCAGCGATCTTTACCTTGATCTTATTCAAGCTCAGCACCTCGATTGACCTATCACTTCAGTCCGTACTCTTCGGGGACAAAATGTCCTTCATATCTTGCCTTTACCTTAGCATAGAACTCTTCCTCTTCTTCAGGTAGGTGTTCCAGGATTTTTCCTACTTTCTCAAGCCATTTCTTTTCAACATCGCGTAGTTTTACCTTGCCGGTCGTTTCAGCTTCTTTCACAACTTCATAGGCATATCTTGAAACGGCAACTGTTTGTTTGTATTTATCTTCCCCCACTCTGACGACCACATGAGCCGCTTCATACATGATTTCTGGATCGAGAACCAGGGCCTGTGGATCGAGAAAACGATCAGAATCCACCATAAGGTCTCGCAAAGATTCGGCCTTGCCCGCTTTTATGGCTGTGTTCATCAGCCTGCAGTCGTAGATGAGCATCTCGGTGAAGACTTCGGGTGTATTGCCGCTTAGAAGTTTTACATCCTGGACAGACTCGTTGCTCCAAAGATCGCACACCGCAGCCGCGATGTTTCCTAAGGGCGACGAATGAGCGCACGCGCTTGTCTTACCTTCCATGCTAATGGGAACCCCTGTGATAGCCTTGATTACCGGGTTCTCATACCCACAGTCTTTGAGCGGGCCAACTGCTCCCACTTCCACTGCCACCAAAGACCGCGGAGCGCTCATAAGACGCACAACGGCGGCCAGCACCTTCGGTAACAACCCCTGATGTGCCAATTGCATGGCAGTGTTGGCAAAACCGCATGCCGTATCTCCTCCTGGGACAGCGTCATAACGATGAGCTATCGAAACTATCTCGTTCCACAAGAACTCCATATCTCTTGGTCCCAAAACACCGAGTGCGAACAACACTCCTTCCACGTCCCCCATCATCAAAGCGTTATCGGAAATCTCTTTTCCGCCGGTACTTTCGATGGACAGTATATCGGCGCCCGCATCAGCGCAGAGCTCGAATGAACGTAGCATCGTCTCAATCTCTCTGCCACTTCTCATCCTGGGCGGTCGGACTCTGTCACGAATATCAGCTATGGTAACTCTCAGAGCAGCTTTGATGCCGTGTGATTGATAGTACTTCTCAATGACTTCTTTGAGATCCTTCGTGAGCTGTGCACCAAAATCCGGTCTTTCGGTCATATCAAACAAATGCTCGAACTCAATTACCACTTCCTCCTGTTGTAACTCCACACATCTTTTCATGATTCGGTTCGCAATATCTTTGAATCTTTCTCTGATTTCTGGAACATTCTCTTCATCCAGATTCACAGATGGAAGGGTGAAATTGACCTCTGGAATCACTCTCCCATTTCCGATGATAAGCTCGTTTCCCACGTTCACCGGCTTTTTGGCAAATCCAAAGATCATCTCCCGAGCACTACTGTACGCCATTTCTCCCATTTTCAAGCCTCCTATGCTGCTATCAAACGCCTTACAAGATCTACAGCTTCGCTGGCATTGGGTGCGTAACCGTCGGCTCCTATAAGCTTCGCAAACTCCTCGTTGACAGGTGCTCCGCCCACGATAATTTTGACCTTATCTCTGATGCCTTCATCTTGCAAGGCATCTATTACTGTCTTCATATAACGCATCGTGGTTGTCAAAAGAGCCGACATCCCCAGTACGAGCGGTTTATATTTCTTGACACTTTCCACAAACTTTTCTGCATCCACGTCCACACCTATGTCAATTACCTCATATCCAGCACCTTCTAACATAGCCTTGACTATGCGCTTTCCTATATCGTGGAGATCACCTTTGACGGTTCCCAGCACAATGGTACCGACGCTTTTCTCGCCTTCTCCAGCAAGAAGTGGCTTGAGTATATCAAGCCCAGCGTGCATCGCCTTCGCACATAGCAAGACTTCTGGCAAGAAGTATTCACCTTCCCTGAACTTAACGCCTACTACATCCATACCCGCGACCAACCCTTGATCTAATATTGTTTTTGCGGGTATACCTTCATCTAACGCTTGCCGCGTGTAACGCTTCACCTCTTCCACTTCACCTTCTATGAGTGAATCTCGTAATTTCCTTAGTGTTTCCACTTTAGTCACCTCCATGCTTTGAGGATATGTGACTTGTCTGCAGCTGCACAAAGTCTTTCATCGCCGTTGGACCGCAAAGTTCTGCCATGGTGGCACAGACAGCCTTGATATTTTCCAAAGGTACCTCTGGACTGCACTCTGCGTAAGCCATGAGCCCTCCCTCTTCCTGTTTCAAAGTTTCTATGACGGTATGGATATGTTTTCTTATCTGATCTGGTGTACCTGTAGAAAAGAGCTGCCTGTCAAGGTCCACGTCCATACAGACACGTCCTTTGAATCTTTCAAGTTCTTCCACTGTGTTTGGCCCGATTTGTGGATTGACGATGCTGGCTCCGCATTCGATCAAATCTTCCAAAATATCGACAATCCGACCGTCGCTGTGAAAGTACACGTAAACTCCCGCATCTTTGAACAATCCAAAAATCTCCTTGTAGAAGGGTTTAATGTATTCACGAAACATTTTGGGGCTTATCATCAACGATTCCTGGGTTCCCAGATCATCACCAAACCAGATAACATCGATCCCTGTTTTCAGCCATAGTTCTGCCAGTTTAAGATTGTATTCTCTGACCATTTTTATGAGCGTCCAAACCTTTTCTTCACCCATCGCCATATCGAGCATCAGCTCTTCAAATCCTCGAAGATAGAAGAGACGCATGAAGAAAAAACCGTGTATGAAATAGCCGAACGCAAGCCCCCCAAGCTCGTGTATGCGTTCCACCTGTCTTTTTCGATGTTCCCAATCCACGGGATCGCCGTAGTCGTCCATCTCCTCGGGATCAGGTGGCGAAAACTTCTCGAGTTTTCCCCAGTTTTTGAGCGGGCTCTCCGTTACAACCCCAGCAAGTCCCTCGTAATCGTTGCTCCAGACACATCCCCACGCGTCAGTAAACTTTCCAGGCATGTATCTAGGATGTGGGGGTTTAGCGAGACGTTTGTAATCTCCTGGTTGATACTCTGGAAAGAGCTTTCTGTACGTCAGTACAATCTTTTCCAACTCCTTACCATACGTTTTCCATGTTGCTGGAAGAAATGCCACCTTACCTGGAATCCACGGAGGATTCTGAAAATTTACCGCTTTTAAATACGCGTCTGAAAGTTCTCTGAGTTCCATGAACGTTATTTCACCTCCTGAGAATCACTCAAGCGGGATAATGCCTCATCGATTCTTTTTTGAACCTTCTCCAACTCCTTCTTGATCTTCAACTTCACACTTTCTCCAACTGGAAGATACGGTTTTCCTGGATCGCCACACCTCAAAAAACCGCCCGCTTCAACAAAGGCCTTATAAACTGCAGCTGAACCCCCTGGAGTTATGGGATAATCATGGCGATCATGGCAAGCCATGAGATCGTTTATGAGATACTGCAATTCCTTCGCTTTTTCCCATTCACCTTGCTTGCATAACTCGTACGTTTTGAGCAACAAATCAGGACGGATGCAAGCTCCACCAGAAAAGCATCCTTTTGCTCCCCACATCATGGTGGGAACGAAGAGAATGTCTATGTGCATATGAACAAGACCTGTATCTCGCAGGGATAGCCAGTGATCGAAGTTGGTTACCACTTCTTTGCTTCCAAGGATGTTGGGATACTTTGCGAGTTTTTTGTAGAGTTCTCGAGTGTGGAGAATCCGTCCAGTGATGGGATTGTTGTAGATGAAGATCCCAATATTTGGACAAGCTTTCGCAAGATCACTCCAAAATTCCACAACTTCCCATTCCAACAGCTTTTGATAAAAAGGCACCACGTTCATAACCGCATCTACACCTCGTTCTTCAGCATAGGATGTCTTTTCTATGGTTTCTCTGGTGTTGAGAGCACTGCATCCAACAATAGTCGCAAGTCTTTGCCGACACTTGGAAGCTTCGTCCACCAATGCATCGATCAACCGCTTGTGATCTTCCCAGGATAGTGTGTAAAATTCACCAACAGTCCCCGTAGTGGCTATCCCGTGCACACCGCTTTTGCAAAGTTTTCTGATGTTTTCTCGGAAAGTGTGCTCATCGAACCGTCCTTTTGAATCCAAGGGTGTGGGCACCAGAACGTAAATCTCTTTGACTTCTTCCCTCGTGAGCATCCCTTGGTCTGCCTCCTCAAAGCTTCCCGACGCGTTTCAGTGCCGCTTTCAACCGTTCCTTTTCTTCTTCAGTGGCTGGCGTCAGTGGAAGCCTCGGAAGAGAAGTTGGCAGATCGGAAATCATTTCGAAAGCCGCTTTCACCAAGGGTGTCGGATTTGTTCTTTTCCCATCTACCCCATGGAAGGCCGAATATAGATCCATCAAGGTATGGAATTTTTCCGTAGCGTCGTCATTTCTCCCTGAAAGGAAGTCGTCGATCATCTTTTTTATAATGTCTCCCACCACGTGGGCACCTCCGCTGACAACACCGACACCACCCTGTGTCAATACCTGGAGAACCATGGTATCGTCTCCGGAATACACCGCGAGTTGCCCTCTGGTCTTTTTTATGAACGCCGTGGTCTGCAACGGATGGAGTCCTGCCTCGTCCTTGACTGCCACGATGTTGTCTATCTCAGCCAAACGCGCAACCGTATCCGGAGAAATATTCACACCAACAAAAAGAGGTATATTGTAGATCATAACGGGCAGCGAAGTACTCTTTGCAACTCTCTTGAAGTGTTGATAAATGCCTTCCTGTTCAGGATGGCAGTAGTAGGGTACAACAACCATGACGGCGTCGTAACCTAATCTTTCAGCAGCCTTAGTGAGTTCAATAGCTTCTCCAACGAAGGCCGCTCCGGTACCAGCTATTAAAGGCACGGAATCTCCCAATTCGTCCTTGATCTCTTCAAAGAGCTTTATGCGTTCTTCTTTGCTCATAACATAGAATTCGCCTGTGGTGCCGCTCACGATGACAGAGTCACAGTATCCCTTGTCGACGACGAATCTGGCCACTTTTCTTGTCATGGCGTAGTCCACCGATTGGTCCTCTTTGAAAACCGTGATCAATGGAAGAAGAACTCGACCGAACTTACCGACAACATCCATCTTCATTCAGATTCCCTCCTTATCGAGAAGTGTGTAATTGATTCCTTTGATCTTGCAGAAGGTGATGAGTTCGTTCACATAGTTGCCGTAAACTCCGTGGATGTGGTTACAGGGATAATGCTTCAAGAATGTCTCCATGTCTGTTTTGAGCCTTGCGTAAGCATGAGGCCATTCCTCCTGTACTTCTTTCATAAGCCTTTCCTCTTCTTCTTTTGACAAACGCACGAATTCTGCGGGAACGATGGTCATGTGGTATTTTCCGTTTTTTCTGGTAAGCCTCGCCAATGTGACTTCGCCCGGCGCTGCTACGTGTTTCACCGCCGCGCCACCTGCGGGGAAGTAGAACGTTTCTGGGTAAAACGTTACGTGCTTCAGGTTTTCCCTTGGATCATAGGAACGAGCGGCGAAATAGGTGGCGTGTGTTCCACTGTTACACAAATCGAGCAGGTTCTCTCTTTCAAAATAGTGGCGCACATCGGCAAAGAGCACTGGCTGCCTTGCTATGTGTTTGAAAATCTCCATTGTTAAAGCTCCGTCCATATCCGTCTCTGTGGCTGCGACGACAGGTTCTTTCGGCCCATCCCAATCATATGGGTCGTTCAAAAAAGCTTCCACTACGTCCATGGTAGCGTAGTTGTTGGTCATCTCTGGCTGGCCTTTGAAACCAACGAAGTCAAGTTCGTACTCTTCGATGATCTCCCGCGCAGCGTAGTAAAGCGCTATCTGACGCTCCAGTATTTCGGGAGTTAGGAGTTTCCCATCGTAAGCAACTGTAGCCAGCTCTTCAAGCCATTTACGTGCCCTTTCTTTCTTTTCCTTCGGTACCTTTTCAGCCCTGAGAACCAGCTCATACTGATCTATCTGCTCCACATCAATTCCGAACTCTTTCATCCACTGATCTCCGTTGGCTGCGGCAGTGTACATACCCATAGGGCGCCCGCCGAACATCCCATATCTTTCTCCCTTCAACCTGCTCGTAGCTGCAGCAGCTCTCACGAATGTGAGGATCTTCTCTCTCACTTCATCTGATTCGGGCTCGCCCCAGATCTTTTCATGGAAAATTCCCACCTGTTCTAAAGCTCCAGATGCTGCCAAAAGTCCCACCATGCCGGGATATCTGGGATTGACTTGACCGTAGAGTAGAAACGGCCCCGGTGCGAAGAGCGAAGCTAATACCGAGAGATGAGGCCAGCACCATATGGCGTAATTGAATACGGTCACTTCCACTTCCGCTTTCATGAGCTCTTTGCCTGCTTTCTTAGCCAGCGATGGCTTCCACACAATTTCAGATGCCCTCACCACCTCTATTTCTCCGGTATCTTCAAGAGTTTTCACCAACCTATCTTCGAACTTCTTGTTGGTTTCCAGCAAGTCCCTGTGTACGAATTCACGGCCGTCGGAGAAGGTAATAACACCAACTCTGTACTTTTTCATACTTTTTCCTCCTTTCCACTATCAGCCAGAGTAGCCAAACAAATGAGGTAAGAAGAGCACGAAGTCCGGCCAGAAGGTTATTACCATCAAAGCAGCGACCTCTGTCGGTATCCAGTACTTCAACATTTCTTTGAAAACCTCCCGAAGTGGCGTACCACTCAAAGCGCTGGTGATGTAACCGGTCTGACCATAAGGCGGGGTGTCTAAGGCCATCATCAAATTAACCGTGGTGATGATTCCAAAATGCACGGGGTCGATCCCCGCCGCCTGTACCAAAGGAAATACCATGGGGATCACCACAAGCTGTATGATGGAAACGTCGATGAACATGCCCAAAATGAAGTAGAGTAAATTTATACTCAAAAGGAGAAGAATCTTGTTCGAAAGCAGTCCAGATTCTATGAACGCTTCTGTAATCTGTTGGGCCACATGTTCTCTGGCCACCACGTAGGTTACGATATAAGCCGACGCCACTATGAAGCTGATGTATCCTACAGATTCAGCACTCTTCATCAATATCCTGTAAAGCTTCTTCCATCCAAGGCTTCTATAAATCAAAAAACTGATGATTATCACATATCCTGCCACTACAGCAGCGGCTTCTGTTGCAGTGAAAACACCACCGTAAATACCTATCAACAGAATCGCAGGTGCCAAAAGCGCAGGCAGTGAACTCCAAAAGGCTCTGAGCAGCATCGGAAAGGGTACTTTTTCCCCTCGAGGATAGTTACGCACGCGTGAGAGAATGTAGACCATGATCATTTCAAATATTCCCAAAAGAAGTCCTGGCAAAAAACCTGCAAGAAAGAGATATCCAAGCGAAGCCCCTGTGAGCATGGAGTATATGACCATGGGAATGCTTGGTGGAATGATGGGTCCTATGGTAGCCGACGCAGCGGTCACAGCACATGCGAATTTTCCATCATACCCCGCATCCATCATCGCTTTTATTTCGATGTTTCCTATACCCGAAACATCGGCGATCTCCGAGCCACTCATCCCGGCAAAGATGATACTGGCTACTATGTTCGCATAGCCGAGGCCTCCACGGATTCTCCCCATGGCCTTTTGGATGAAGTCGAAGAGTTTGTGGGTGATATCACAATCGTTCATGACGTTGGCAGTGAATATAAACAGCGGGACGGCGATCAGCACATCCTGTGCCGAAAAGTGAATCACGAGGATATCTATGAGGTTTGAAAGATCAAGGCCTGTAACCAGAAAGTACAGAATTCCACCTGCTATCATCGCAAAAACAATTGGATAACCCAAAACGAACATCAAACCAAAGGTGAGGAAAAAGACTGTCAAAGCCACGGTTTCTCCTCCAGATTCATGGGTTTACCCGTAAACAACTCGCGGATTTCGTAGTAAAGAAAGACCACATTGTGACCTATCACAAGGATAATGAAAAGAGGCAAACAGAACACGAGATAAGTCCAGGGAATTCCCAGCACTTCGGAACGGATCATATGGTACCAAAATGCCTGTCGGAATACTGGGCGAAGGGAAATCGTAAAGAGAATCGTTAGCAAAGCGTCAAAAACTATGTCGATCACCAGTTGTGCCTTTCTGGGCAGTTTCTCATAAATGATGTTAAACCGTATATGATCACGATATCTGTGGGCATAAGCAGCGCCGAGCAAAACAGCCCAGGCGAAGGAATACAGAGTGATCTCGTAAAGCTCCGGTGACGGCATCTTAAAGATGTACCTCAGCCACACCTGGAAAAACATACTGATGAAAACAGAGAACAAAAATATCGACGAAAGGTGTTGTTCTACAATATCGACAACTGTCTTCAGAATTTTCTTTGCCACCTTCATTTTCACACTCACTCCGGTCATAGAATTTAAAACGAGGTGGGGAAGCCCCACCTCGTTCGTTTCTCATTTTCCATTCCTCATCACATGTTTTGAATCTTTTCGTACATGCCTTTACCCCAGAGCTTGTCAAACTCAGGCTGACTGTAGTATTCACGAGCGTGTTTCATGAAAGCTTCTTTGTCGGGAACGATGATCTCCATTCCGTATTTCTCTTTGAATAACTTGAGCAACTTGGCTTCCTGCTCCAATACCATTTCGTTCATGTAATATCGCGCTACTTCCATGGCCTTTTTGATATAAACTTTATACTCTTCAGGCATACTCTGCCAGAGTTTTTCATTGATCACAGGGCACAGCATGCCAATCTGGTGGTCTGTGAGAACGATGTACTTAGTCACCTCAACAAACTTGGCTGCCAAGTCAGTTGGAAGTGGATTGTCCTGACCGTCCACAGTCCCCGTCTTGAGAGCGAGGTAGACTTCGCCGAAACCCATGGGAGTTGGCGTTGCTCCGAGCGCTCTTCCCATATCCAAGAAGGTCTTGTTGTTAGGCATCCTCAACTTGACGCCTTTGAGATCCTCCGGTCTTCTTACAGGGCCTACTTTCGCAGTGAGATTTAGCTCTCTGGTGCCCAGGTACCAGATATCGAGCACCCTCAAGCCTGTCTTGGCTGCCATCTTATCGAAGAGTTCCTGCACCATCTTACTGGTCATAACCCTATAGAGATGATCCAAGTCCTTGAAAACGTATGCAGCCTCGAAGACACCGAATTCTGGCATTGCTGCGAGATCGGCGAACCACGACGGAGCAGCATCACTGGTCATTTCAAGGTCTCCCCTCATCACCGCGAGCAGCGCAGTCTTTTGATCTCCAAGCTGTCCCGAATGGTATACCTCTACCTTAATCTTGCCACCGCTGAGCTCCTCCACGATTTCCGCAAACTTTTGCATGGCTAACACCTGAGGCTGGGTGGGCGCGGCAACTGTGTTGAATCGAAGCACGTAGTCTGGCTTGACCTCGGCAAATGCGAAAATACTCACTAACAATAGAATCGATAAAACCACAGCCCACTTTTTCATGACGAACACCTCCCCTTTGGAATGAACTCAATCGTTTGCGTCATAACAAAATTATATTACCACCAACCGTATTTTTTGTCAAGCGCCACTCACTACTACCTTGCATTACCGTACTACCGTATGTTCAGCTTAGTCCAACAAACCGAACAAGGATGGAATATACAAAACTACTTCTGGGAAATAGGTAACCAGTATCAGAATTCCAATAGAAGCGAGAATGAAGGGAACCATTTCCTTTACCAATTTTTCCATGGGAAGTCCACTGACTACCACACCTGTGAATATCGCAGCGCCATAAGGCGGTGTGATAAGACCTATAGCAAGGTTGAATCCCATCACGACGCCGAAGTGGATCGAATCAACTCCCATTTGTTTTGCTATTGGGAAGAATATGGGAGCGAGTATCAAGATGGCTGGCAGAGCGTCCATAAACATTCCCCACAGCAAGAGGAATATATTCATGATAATCAAAAACACATATTTGTCGCCAGTGAAGGAAAGAAGGAAATTCGCAAGGGTTTGGGGTAGCTTTTCATTGGCCAGCATCCAACCAAAGAGATTTGACCCTCCAGACAACATCAAAATAGTCGCTGTTGTGATACCCACTCTTTTGAACAACCCTCCAAGTTCCGACAGATTCACCTTTCCTTTTCGATAAACGAATATCAGTATGAAACCGTATAAAACTGCAATAGCAGAAGCTTCTGTGGGAGTAAAAACGCCGCTTATTATACCTCCAAGGATTATGACGGGCATTGCCAAAAATGGCAAAGCGGAAAGTAAGACAATTACCTTTTTCCTCAGAGGAAGCTCTACCGGTGATCGTGGAAATTTCTTCCTATTCAAGAAGACCACCAGAGATTGGGCTAATCCCACCAGAACTCCTGGTATTGCTCCACCCAATAAGAGTGCACCAACAGACGTGTTAGTTGCCGCTCCAATCAGGACCATTATTATACTGGGTGGAATTATAGGGCCTTGGACAGATGATGTTATTGTCAGTGCAGTACTGAAAGAGCGTGTATAACCTCCCTTTTCCATCATGGAAATTTCGAGTCTGCCAAGCCCTGCAACGTCTGCAAGTGCTGAACCAGAACACCCACCAAAAAGCATGCTCGCCAATATGTTGACGTAAGCCAGTCCTCCTCTGTAGCGTCCAACCAAAACGTTTGAGAACTCTAAAATCCTTTCAGCAGCTCCGGAGATGACCATCAATTCACCTGCAAGCATGAAGAACGGGATCGCCATCAACGTAAAGGTATCAATACCTGTGAATATCTTGTGGGGTACGATGAAGAGAGAGAAACCGTTGGTTAAGAGGTAAATGAGCGTACTCAGGATCATCGAAAAGGACAGAGGAATTCCAAGGAACATTATGAATCCAAAGGTTATCAGAGCAACAATTAGCCCTTCATTCATGAGCTTTTCCTCCTGCTGGAAAGGTAAGTATAAGCAACCTTGAGTACCGCTTCTAGGCTTATTAGGGCACCTCCTATTGGAAGGCCTGCATAAACCCAAGAAAAGGGGATTCTCAACGCTGGAGTCCTCAAAAAGGTAGATTTTGACATCATTATGAAACCCTGCCAGAGTATTATCACCGAAACGAAGAGAACAGAGAAGTAAACGACATAGGTCCAGACCCTCTTCAAGCGCTGCGGAAATCTTTCTATTATGAACGTTAAAGAAGGATGTTTGTCATCTCTTATTGCCAAACCACTGCCTAACATTACCATGTAAAACATGAGATATCTGGAAAATTCTCCAGCCCAGAAAATGGGAGAAGAAAACACGTAACGAGCTATTACGGCTACTGTCACTATTACGAACATCAACAACAGACACATACCTGTTAAGACCCCAACAACTTTCACGTATTTTGACAACATGTTTTGCTCACCTCGATGTAAACCAACGATGGAGTGTTCCTCTATCATGTTTGGAGATTACATACTGCATTCTCGTGTATGAGGGATCTTGCCAATGATTCCAAAAGAAGTTAAAAGGGAGGGAGTGCTCCCTCCCTTTTCTAATAACCGTCTACTTGGCTAGCTCTGCCATTTTTTGTTTGATTTCTTCAATGGAGTTCAGGAATTCATTCACAAAATCGCTACCCAATCTTTCTTCCATATACGCCTTCACAGCCGGAACTGCTCTATCTTTGAACTGCTTCAGTTCGCCTGGTGTAGGCGCGTAAACATTCATGCCCTTGGCTTTCAGCTCTTGAATACCCAGGGCATCTTGAATCAAAGTTATCCCGACGTATGCTTTAGCAGCGGCCCTACCTGCGTCAATTACCGCAACCTTCAATTCATCGGGAAGGGACTGGAACCATTTCTCGCTGATTAGAATTGCACCTACACCCATTACATGGCCAGTAAGTGTCAAGTATTTCTGGATTTGGTAGAACTTGCCCTGCAAAATGTTTTGGGGGGTATTCTCAAATCCATCGACGACCCCTGTCTGCAAGCTGGTGTACAGTTCCGTCCAAGGTATTGGAACAGGGGTGGCTCCGAGAGCTTCCATCATTTTTATGTGCGGTACTATCTCCATGGTCCTTATCTTCAAACCTTTGAGGTCGTCGGGAGTTCTGATAGGTCTTTTGCTATTCAAAATGTGTCGAAATCCGAACGGCAAGATATTGAGAATCCGAACCCCTGTCTTTTTCGCGCAATCTTCTACCAGCTTCTTCATAAACGGATTTGTGTACGGGCCAAGCGCGAGGTAAGCTACTTCGTAGGAAGAGAACAAGAAGGGCATATCCACGATTTCAAGTGGAGGATACATCAAGGACGCAAACACTCCGGATGCAACATCTGCTCCTTGAATCATCCCCTGAACTAGCAACTCAATACTAGCCCGCTGATCACCAAGTTGAGCCGACGGATAGAGCTCAACCTTGATTTTGCCGCCGGAAAGCCTCTCGAGCTCGTTTTTGAAAACTGTCGCGTAAGCACCTGAACACTGTTCAAAGGGCTCAAGGGGAGAAATCCAGCTGTACTTCAGCACGTAGACTTTCTCCTTGGCCACAACTATGATCGCAGCAAGCAAGACCAAGGTAACTACCAACATTTTGAATGCTTTGCGCCTCTCATCTTCCACCTCCAAGAATAGAAAATAGTATCCTTTCATTCGAAGAAGCATGAACTCAATCGTTTGCGGATTTTACTTTTGTAGTATCATCGATTTGCAGATTTGTCAAGTGTGAGATATAATAGAAACGAAATGTACGGACGGCATTTCGTGGTATAACTAAATGTGTACACGCCCAGCGTTACTTAACAATCTCCTCAACGTTTACGAATTCGCGTTTAGAGTAAGGTTATGCAATCGTTTGAGGAGGTCGAGAAATGAAAGCAACTTTGAAAATGATAGCCCAAGCGTTGGGAGTTCATCCTTCCACCGTATCTAGAGCGCTAAGTGGTAAACCGGGTGTGAGTGAAGAGATGAGGGCAAAAATTATAAGCCTTGCACAGGAAATGGGGTATCTTCCGGATTCCCGAGCTCGCTCACTTAGACAGGGACATACAAAGATAATCGGTATTGTCATACCGGATATGGGAAACCCTTTCTTTTCTCAGGCTGTTTCCGCTATGGAAAAAGTGTTATTTCCCCTGGAATACAGCTTCTTTCTGTGTGTGACCGAAGAAGATAGCGAGAAGGAAAAGGTCCTCCTTGAAAACCTTGTCTCTTATAAGGTGGATGGCATTCTTGCAGCTCCAGTGGACAGAGTGAAAAACACGAAACTTTACAAAGAAGTACAGAAGCGGGGAATCCCAGTGATATTTTTTGACAGAAGATTGGTGACAATTGAGACTCCCTACGCCGTCATCGATAACAGAGGTGCTGTTACAACCATTGTTGATTATCTCTGGAAAAAGGGACATCGAACACTTGGAGTCATAACCCTGCACAGAGAATCGTACACTGGCATGGAACGACTTGAAGCAGCAATTGAAAGGGCGAAGGAATTGAAAATTGAAATCAAACCAGACTGGATAAAAGACGGCATGTCAACTGAAACAGGGGCCTATAAAGCTGCGCTTGAGCTGTTCAAAGGCTCTGAATTACCAACCGCGCTATTCGTGTGTAACAACGTTATGGCACTGGGAGTTTTAAGAGCTTTGAAAGAGTTGAAAGTGAAAGTACCAGAAGACATGTCGCTCGTAACCTTTGATGATTCTTTCTGGAATCAGATTTTTGAGCCCCCTGTCACGTGTGTTGCACAGGATCCCGAGCAGCTTGGCATGATCGCAGCGACCATGATGTTGAACAGGATACGCTATCCCGAAAAGAAACTTGAAGGTGTAGTCTTGAAGACGCGCTTCATTGAAAGGGCTTCGGTAAAAGATCTTACGAAAGCGAGGGGATGAGGGTGCTTTTTTTGGGTGTGGATATTGGAACCAGTTCAACCAAGGCCGTTGTGGTAAATGAAAAAGGGAAAATCCTGGCCGAGGGTCTATCCGACACTTACATTGTGGAGATGCCAAAACCCGCCTGGGCTCAGCAAAATGCCGAAGTGTGGGTGAAAGGATTTAAAGAAGCGGTCACGAGAGCTCTTGGAAAACTGAACACTCCCTCGAAAAATATAACAGCGATGTGCATTAGCGGTTTGTACGGCGGAACAGGTGTACCGGTAGATGAAAACTTTGAACCCTTGTATCCTGCGTTAATCTGGATGGATAAACGCGCTGTGGAAGAAACCCTGTGGGTGAAAGAACATCTGGGATGGGAAAAAATTTTTGAACTAACGGGAAATTACACGGATCCTTACTTTGGATATACAAAACTACTCTGGTTGAAAAAGCACGAGCCTGACGTTTGGAAGAAAACTCATCTTTTTCTCACACCCAAAGACTACGTTATCTATCTTCTGACTGGAGAAGTTGTTATCGACCTATCTTCGGCGGGAAACATAGGAGGAATTTTTGACGTTAGGAAGAAAAAATGGTCCGAAGAGGCCGCAGAACTTTTAGGTATAGAACTTTCAAAATTCCCGGAACACGTGGTCGATTCCAGTGAAATAGTGGGAAGGCTGAATTCTATCTGGGCAAATAAATTGAGCTTGAAAGAAGGCCTTCCCATAGTGGCAGGAGGCATAGATGCAGCGGTGGCCACACTGGCTGCCGGTGTCACAAAACCCGGTGAACACGCGGCTATGGTTGGCACTTCCATGTGCTGGGGTTCAATCCACACGGGATATCGAATCGATTGGCGACTTGTCAACTTTCCATATGTCACAAATGGAAGGAAAGTGACTTACTCATTTGGAGGAGCAACAACATCTGGCGCGATAATCGAATGGTTCAAGAAGCTGACGGGTGTTGGTGATCTTTCAGAGATCACCCAACATGCTGAGAAGATCTCGGTAGGCTCAGACGGACTAATTCTTCTTCCTTTCTTTATGGGAGAGCGGGCACCGATCTGGAAGCCCGAAGCCAGGGCCACCCTTCATGGATTGAGCTTGTCCCATGGTCCAGCTCACCTTTTCCGTGCTGTGCTGGAAGCCATAGCCTTTTCATTGCGGAGTTCCATGGATGTGGCAGGAAACATTGGAATCAAGTTAGAACCCGAACTCCGAGTGGTAGGAGGATTAACGCGCAACCCGCTCTGGCTGAAAATAACCGCAGCTGTGGTAAATCGAAAATTACTGATACTTCCTACATCTTTGGATGCTCCCTACGGCGACGCCTTTTTGGCGGCACTTGCAGTGGGCGAGGTCGGGGAACCCGACTCCATAAAGAACTGGATTGAATGGAAGACTGTAGAACCTGATTCCAAACTCATTTCCGAATATGAGCGAGTGTATCAGAATTATGTGGAGTTAATGAGAAAACTGGGTGCGTTGAGAGCGTGAAGTGAATTCACTCAGCACCCTGGCTCTGTCATACCTATGCAGCTTCCTGTAAGCCTCTGCTTCGTATTCCAGTGAAAGTACGGGCAGTTTAAGGCCTTGAAAATCAACGAAAAGGATATACTGCGGTAGATTCACAGGCGGTTCCCAATTACCGTCCACTTTCTTCTGGATGTCTCCCATGATTTCGACATCGATACCATCGATCACCAGCTTTCCAAAGTGAGATCGAATGAGTTCGCTCTCTTTGAACTTGACTCTTTCGACAACGTATTCAGAGAACAACTCCTCTATTCTATAAGCTCCTTCTTTGTCTGTCTGGATGTCGATATCCTTGGGCACTACGTCAATACCCTGGATGGCAAAACTGGTGCTGCCTGTGAGTGCCCATACGATATCACTGCCCGTTAGCTTACCATGAATCATCTTTATGACTTTAACAAAGCGTTCTGGGACCATAAAGCGTTACCTCCTCTTCGGTGGTAAGCACATGATATTGATTTTTCCGCAATTCTCTAAAAGTGCTATTTATAAGAGGTTTTTAAACATTCCAAAAAGTGGTGTCAGGAAGCTACAAGGAGGTCATCAGCTTCTCGTGAAAAAGAAAATCCTTTATGCGAGACATTAACCTTCGCCTTTCAAGTGCTTATAACATTCCGGACAAACGGCGATGTATTTTTCACTACCTCCGACATCGATTTCACTACCATCGCCTCTGGTTTTGTATGATAATGTCGCATTATACTCGCCGCAAACGTGGCAAACCGCCCTCTTTTTTATCACCTCGTTTGCGATCGCCATCATCATCGCGGAGGTCTCAAAAGGGTTGCGAAGATAGCTCATATCAAGACCTGCACAGAAAACATCTATACCACTATCTGAAAGTCCTCGAGCCACCTCAACCAGCGATTTGTCAAGAAACTGAATCTCATCCACAAAGACCGCTTTTGTCGTATCCTTTATGTAAGCCAATATTTCCTCCGGTTTCGATATAGGGATCGCTTTTGTGGCGTTTCCAGAGTGGGATTTCACCGCCTCCATACCATACCGCGTATCAAGCGTGGGTTTGAAGACAAGATACTCCTTCCTTCCCAGATGATAGATCTCAATAAACGAAAGTAGCTCAGAAGTCTTCCCAGAAAACATAGGACCAACTATGACCGTAATCTTCCCCGCCATCTGGTCTCCTCCTGTTCTTCATGAAAATCACACAAGACAATTATACTTCCCAACGTTTAAATTAGATTTCCCGATTGCCAAAATAGAAAGTCTCCGCATCTTACATTTTTTTCATTTATAGATCATAAAATATAAATGTAAACTTGACTATTTTGAGTTTAATGTTAGAATATTTGCAATAGGTTTCTGTGTGTTCGGTGATGTTTCCACTAAAGTGCTGTAAAGCCTGACGAGGGGGAAAAGCAAATGGAGTCGGCTACGTACTGGAAAAGAAACTTTGTACTGCTCGCACTTGGAAGATTTGTCTCCATACTAGGTAGCTCCATACAGGCGGTGGCGATTCCCCTTTTTGTACTCGATCTCACACATTCAGGAGCGGCTGTAGCCAAGATGACAATAGCTTACATGATCCCAAGGGTATTCTTCATGCCGATAGCAGGGATCATCGGAGACAGATGGTCGAGAAAATCTCTGATGGTGTCCATGGACTTTCTACGTGGTTTTATGGTATGCTTTCTATCTCTTCTCGCCTTTAGAAACTCGATAACATTTCCCATCCTTTACGTCACCCAGATAGCAATGGCGATCATGGACAACCTCTTTGAAATACCAACCGGTGCGATGTTCCCAGACATCGTTCCAAAAGATTTTCTGATGCGGGCAAATTCCATAATGGGTATGGTGAGGATATTTCCTCAAATAGTTGGACCCGCCATTGGCGGTGTGCTATACGGATTCTACGGAATCGCCGTCGTGTTTCTTGCAAATGGCATTTCTTTCATCCTGTCCGCGGTGAGTGAGATCTTCATTGTTTACAAACAGGAGATCAAAAAAAGATCATCTCGCCTTGCGCAGGTTCTGGAAGATCTCAAAGAGGGCTTTTTGTTCGTGTGGAATCATTCTTTGATAAGAACTATTCTCATCTTTGCGCTGTTCTTGAATTTCCTCGTCTCGCCTCTCTTCATGGTGGTGTATCCATACACCGTCAGAGAGGTTGTGGGATTTTCCGCCCAGGCATTCGGTATTCTCGAATCCGCCTTCACACTCGGTGCGCTCTTTGCTAACCTCATGATAGTGGTTTATTTTGCCAGAAAAAACACCTGGAAAATCGCAAAGGTATCGCTCTTTCTGATGGAAATTCCAATAATACTCATGGGGATATTGGTGATGCCTTCGGTCATTCCAGCGCTCGGAAAATTGATCATGTTCGGACTGTTTTTCACATTTTTCCTCGCGATGGGCTTTTTGAATCCTTTGGTAAACGTGCCACTGGAGACCTCATTTCAAAAGATGACACCTTCTCAAGTAAGGGCAAGAGCTTACTCTTTTCTTATTATGGTAAGCAACGGTATGATGCCGTTGGGTTCGGTGATCTACGGATACTTAGTTGACAGATTTCCCGTCCACCTTCTCTACTACGGCGTGGGGGTATCTTCGTTGCTTGTAGCGGTGGGGCTTTTAGTTGCACTGAGGGGTAAGGAGCTTCCGACTTAAACCTCCATGGTAGAATTCTGCCAGGTGCTGTGCATACAGGAGGTTGAAAGATGCTGAGAATAACCAACACTCATACTGGGAAAAAGGAACCCTTCATACCTCTTGAAGAAGGCAAAGTTAGAATGTACGTCTGCGGGCCAACAGTCTACGGACTAATACATCTTGGTAACGCGAGACCTGCTGTGGTTTTCGATGCCTTCAGACGCTATCTTGAATATAGAGGATTTAAAGTCACAATGGTCCAGAATTTTACGGATATAGACGACAAAATAATAAACGCGGCCAACGCTGTCGGCGTAGACTACAAACGTTACGCGGACAGATTTATCGCCGAATACTGGGTGGACGCACATCTTCTGGGATTGAGGGCGGCGAATTTTCATCCAAGAACAACTGACTACCTTCCCGAAATTATAGATATCATCCAGCGCCTTATTGTCAAAGGACACGCTTATGTTGCAGATGGAGACGTTTATTTCTCCGTTAAGAGTTTTCCCAGATACGGCGAACTATCCAACAGGAAAATCGAAGAGATGCTTTCAGGTGCTCGCGTCGATCCTTCAGAAAACAAAAGATTTCCCCTGGACTTCGCACTTTGGAAGGCAGCAAAACCTGGAGAACCAAGCTGGGAAAGTCCGTGGGGAAATGGAAGACCCGGCTGGCATATAGAATGTTCTGCTATGAGTATGAGCCTTCTGGGCGAAAGCTTTGATATTCATGCTGGCGGGAACGATTTGGTGTTTCCACATCATGAAAACGAAAAAGCCCAATCAGAAGCGTTAACCGGAAAACCTTTCGCCAGATACTGGATGCACAACGGTATGCTCAGGTTTTCAGGAGAAAAGATGGCTAAGTCCGTGGGAAATATTTTCAATGCCAGAGAAGCTGTTATGAGGTTCGGGAGAGATGCCGTCAGACTCTTTCTCCTATCGAAACACTACACCAGCCCTATAGATCTATCTGAAGAGTTTCTTCAGGATAGTCGAAAAGCCGCACGAAGGGTGAGAGACACCCTCAAACGCGCTCAAAACGCTGGAATCGCGGAAAAATTTGTAAAGGCTGACCCCTGGGTAATGGAAGTAGAGTCCCGTTTTGAAGAAGCACTCGATGATGACTTCAACACACCTGTAGCCGTATCACTGATCTTTGAGCTCGTGAATATCCTTAACACAGCCCTCGACAATAACGACGAAGAAAGGGCTGCCAGAGCGTACGATTTAATTGTCAGAAGATTTGGTCCGGTGCTTGGCCTGTTCGACCTTCAGGAAGAAGAAAGGAAAAGAGCAGATGAAGAAAACCTGTTCGATAGCGTGATGAACGTGATCCTGGATACCAGAAACCATCTTCGAAAACAAAAACAATACGAGCTGGCCGATCAGATCAGAGATAAACTGGAAAAACTGGGAATAAAACTGATGGACACCCCCCAGGGTACCCAGTTCACCCTGGATGCCGATGGCTGATTTCTGGACACATACAATACATGGTGTGAAGGTACTGGAAACCCTGAAAGACACACCCTGGCTTAGAAACCGCAGATTCTTTTTCATGGGATTACAGGGCCCCGATATTTTCTTTTACGCCTATGACAGGCCCGAAGTGGTTGCCTGGGGCTCACGGATCCACCAAAGCAGGTGCGGCCAATTCATGAAAGAACTCTTTGCTTCCGAACGTCTGCCAAAAGAGTATGCCTTCGGGTTTCTCTGTCATCAGGTGATGGACAGATATGCCCATCGTTTTATAAACCACTTCGAAGATTTCAAGGCACATAAACGCAAAGAGATGGCAATCGATGCCGGCATGATCCGGCGTTTCCTGAACCGACGTCATGATCACCTCAAACCCTGGAAGCTCTTTGAAGATGTGGAGCTTAAAGAGCTCCCGTCAGAGTTCGCAAAGGTGGTCCGGCGCGTTTTCAACGACAAATCCTTCAAAAGTGAAACCTTTGAATACGCGATATCGAAGACTTTCTCTACTCTTAAAATGTTGTACGAGGATATCGAAAAAACGCGCAGAAGAGCCTTCCGTTACTGGCTACTCTCTCTGGGAGGAAAAGACTACACTCATCTTGTTCCACCGAAGAAGGTCAAAGATCCACTGAACGAAGAAAAGAAACCCTGGATAGATCCTGTAACTAAAAAGCAAAGGAATGAAAGTTTCCTGGAGATTTTTGAACAAGCCGTGGAGGAAGCCAGCGAGTCGATAAAAATGTTGCTGAATGGTAGAATCCCAGATACACTTTTCCGAAACTTCGAAACCGATGAACCCTGCTGAACCACCTGCTCAATCTTCAAAGAGCTTCCGGGCAAGTTCTACCAGATACTCACTATCCGAATCACTCACGAACAGGAATTTCGATCCATCTTCATTCTTTCTGACATAAAAAGAAAACGCCTTTTCCGAAAACCTCTGAAGTATCTGTGTGACAACCGAATCGCTTAAGCCGTCCAGATCAATTATGGACACCTTGTTACCATCGTTCGTGATACCATAAATAACAGGAATGCTCTCATCTTTTACCTTGAAAAAACTCAGATCAGACCATGCGAAGTACTTGGGTATTCGTCTGAGAACTGGAGCAAGACTCGATGTTATCCTGCCTTCCACTGGATGCTGAAGCCAGTATCTTCTTACAGTTTCGCCCAGTTCTTTTATCTGGTGATATTCGTAGATCAAAGCGTTGCGGTAGCCCGGCGGCAGCTCTCTCACGATCTTGTCAATGAAACCATCTTCTCCTACCCATATCGTGAAAACCTGAACACCACTTTTCAAAACATAAACATCTCCTGAACCATCACGTTTGTGTGCTAAGAGCTCGTAATCTCCACGCTTTAGAACGTCCATCAAATAGTCTTCCAGATCGTATATGGGAAACGAAAGCTCCAGGAGTCCCGTGTCTTTTTGTATGTAATATCTCTCCTGAAAACGCAACCAGACAATACGCTCCGGTGATATGACCGTGACAAGCTTGTCGTTTCCCTCTTTTACCACCTGCTCGTATCGTACAGTACTGCCCGAATTCATGTCTATAAGGAATCGTCTTCCCT
This sequence comes from Thermotogae bacterium, assembly GCA_003538775.1. GTDB lineage: Bacteria > Thermotogota > Thermotogae > UBA12178 > UBA12178 > UBA12178. The sequence continues at coordinate 34,846 of DPRG01000105.1, read as the reverse complement.
CAAAATACGCTTTCTGATACCTTTCGAGTATTCCATCAAGAGGAGCTGCAAACGTCAAAATTACAGTTAAAAATACGAACGATAGCAAAATAACATTTTTCAAAGGGAAGGCCTCCCATCAATAAACATCGCTCACAAAACCTATTATGTTCAAAAAATCTTTTTCAGCAACAGGTTTCGGAAGCTCCATGGGTTGACTCGAAAACTTCTCAATGGCGCTTTCAACGACCTGTGCGTACTCTTTCTGTACGGTCAAACTGTCCATGATCCTCCAGAAACCAAAAATTCCCACAACCAGCGCCGCCATAGCAATCGCAAAACCGAGAACGAGCTTTGTTTTGAATTTCCGTCTTTTGAACACGTTTCTGTATAATCTTTCGCTCGGTCTGTAAGTGATCCTTGCGGCGTAAATCTTTATAAAAGCTCTATATCGCTCAACCTCACCCTCGAGCTCCGAGGGTACTTCCATTGCATCACCATCAAGGTATTCATCGAATAAATCCTTCATTTTGCACCATCCTTTCCCTGTAACAACTTTCTCAATTTTCCTCTTGCGTAGTGGAGTCGGCTCTTCACCGTTCCAATCGGAACTCCCAGTATATTCGCCATTTCTTCATAACTGAGACCATCAACATCTCGCATCGTTATAAGTAGTCTGTCTGAGGGAGAAAGCTTTTTCATAATGCGATTCATAGCATCCATACTCAGTTCTTCCAACACCTCTTTCACGACGTCTGTGTTTGATGCCGGCTCGAAGTAGGGTGGCTCTTCTTCATCCCCAAAGTCAACGAGTTCCTCTCTGTGCCTCTTCCTTTTTTTCAAAAAATCGTTACACACGTTGATGATGATCCTGTACAGCCATGTTGAAAGCTTCGATTCACCTCTAAAGCGCTTTATACCCTTCAGCACATGAATGAACACTTCCTGAACTATATCGTCAACATCGTCGGTGCCCAGATAAGACTTTGCAATGCTTCCTATCCTCGGTGCATATTCGTAAAAGAATCGCTCGAACGCTTCTTTATCACTTTTTTTCAATCCCTGAATAAGGCGTTCCTCATTCAAGGTTTGAACCCCTTACCATCAGTTTGACATATTTTTCAACGCTGAAGTTCAAAGAAACTCACATCCCCTCCGCGAGATTTCAAAGGTACGTGTTTATGCTTCACATCATGATACGCCGTGATTTTCCTCACCGTGCGGCTTCTGGCTCTCATGGCAATGGATTCTGTTATCACCTTATCCCTCATGTACCTCACACCTTTCAAAAAATCCCCTGATGTAATCCCGGTAGCCACAAAAACAACGTCTTCACCGCTCACAAGCTCCTCAGTCCTGTAAATCCTTTCGAGATCATAACCATCCGAAAGAACTTTTTCCTTTTCTTCTCGACTGTGTGGCCACAATCTCAACTGCATCTCTCCACCCAGGCATCTCAAGGCCGCTGCGGCAAGGATAGCCTCTGGAGAGCCGCCAATCCCCATATAAATATCCACTCCGCTTTCTGGAATGGCTGTGGCTATTGCAGCAGCTACATCACCATCGCTTATAAGCTTTATTCGGGCTCCGGCACTTCTTATCTCCTCTATGATATCCCTGTGTCTATCTCGATTAAGGACAACAACGGTTATTTCCGAGATCTTAACACCAAGGACTTCAGAGGCTCTTCTCAAATTTTCGGTTATACTCAAATTCAAATCGAGCTTTCCCGCCAGTTCAGGCCCCACGGCCAGCTTCCAGCTATAGAAAGTTGGAAGGTATGTAATGGCACCCTTTTCCGCTGCTGCGAGTACGCTTATCGCGTTCGATAATCCATAGGCCACCAACCTCGTCCCATCCACCGGATCGACAGCGATGTCGTATTCTGGAGAATCAGCTTCCCAGGTCCCTACCTTTTCCCCAATATACAACATTGGGGCCTTATCCTTTTCACCTTCACCGATCACCACCGTCGCCCTCATGGGAATGTAATCGAGCATGCCGCGCATAGCATCGACAGCCGCCCGATCCACCGCTTCCTTATCTCCTCTACCAAGTTGGAGGCTGCTGACCAGTGCCGCGGCTTCTGTAACCCTTACCAGATCAAGAGTAATCTCCCTGAGCACCTTTTTCACCCCCTCGCTAGCTCCGTTACCAGTCTTCCCAAATCTTTCACACTGTTTATTTCGATCACATCGATACCGGTGGATTTATCCTTCATTGCCGGGCACCACGCTCTTTCAAAGCCGGAAGCTTCGGCAGCCCTGAGGCGTTTCAAGATGTTTGACGGTGCTCTCACACTACCATCGAGGCTTATCTCACCCACAAGAACGGTGGATGGAGGCAAAGGAATATCAAAAAGCGAACTGAGCATTGCGCCGGCCATAGCGAGATCCGTCGCGGGATCCGTAACCCTCAAACCACCTATCACGCTCGCATAGATATCCCTGTATTCGAGGGGTAACTTCAGATGTCTTGAAAGGACCGCACTCAATGTTGTCATGCGAATAGGATCAAGACCAAGCGCTGTTCTCCTTGGTGTGCCAAATTGCATCTTACTCACAAGTGCCTGAACTTCTATACATATAGGCCTCGTGCCCTCCACGGTGATGCCGAACGCCGCTCCTGGCGCGCCTGAAAGTCCTTCTGGAAGAATGAATGAAGGGTTGGTGATCTCTCTTAATCCAGTATCAGTCATCTCAAACAAAGCCACTTCACCGGACGGCCCGAAACGATTTTTGGTTGTTCTGAGAATCCTCAAATCCTCTCTTCTTTCACCCTCAAAATAGATCACAACGTCAACGAGATGCTCCACGAGTTTTGGTCCAGCAATCTGGCCCTCTTTGGTGACGTGGCCCACAAGAAAAACGGGCACACCCATACCCTTCGCCAGCTCCATCACTTTCATCACGCTGTCCCTGATCTGGGAAACACTTCCGGGAAAGGTCTCGAGAGTCGATAATCTCAACGTTTGAAGCGAATCAAAAACAACGAGAACAGGGGATGTAAACCTCTTTGTGACCCTATCGACCACGGGCTCGGAGCTCAGGTATATGTTCTCCTTCAGCGCGTTCAACCTTCTCGCCCTCGATTTCAACTGAGCTGGTGATTCCTCACCAGAAACATAGTAAACGTTTCCTCGAAGGGCCATTGAAGCTGATACCTGCATCATCAGAGTACTCTTTCCTATCCCAGGCTCACCGCCAATGAGAACAACGCTCCCCGGGACAAGTCCACCACCGAGTATCCTGTCGAGCTCGACGAATCCTGTGGAGATCCTTTCACTTTCTGTATCTGGAACCTCGAGAATGGAAACAGGTTGTGAAAGCTCCCCGGTGCGCTCGCTCTTGGTCTCCGATTCAACGGAAAACTGCTTTGCCGTATTCCATTCTCCGCAGGAGGGACATCTACCAAACCATTTGGGCGATTCATAACCGCAGTTATCACAGACATACACCGTGCGTTTTTTAGCCAATCGTATCCCCCATTTCGACCTTCAACTTTACAATTCAATTCTACATCACCCGGTCCAAAAACTGGTAGAATTGTACTATGTCAAAAGTATCCGTTTTCATATCACAGGAACGCGATCCCTATCTAAATCAAGCGTTGGAAGAAACACTTTTCAACACCCTTTCCGCAAAGGGACAGTTCATCTTCTTATGGACAAACGCCGACTCAGTTGTTATGGGAAAGCACCAGATCCCATGGGCAGAATTTGATGTACTCAAGGCATACGAAGAAGGAATCAATATCGTGAGAAGAACCTCTGGCGGCGGAGCGGTGTATCATGACCCCGGCAATCTGAACTTCAGCTTCATAAACTGGAAGAACGATCTGAATATAGAAGAGAACTTCTCCGTCCTCATTCAAATGTTGAGGAAGCTGGGAGTTGAAGCGTGTGTAAATGAACGAAAAGATATCATTGTGGGCGGGTACAAAATATCCGGAAGCGCCTATCGATACACCAAAGAAAAGGCGATTCATCACGGGACGTTGCTTATCAAGAGCGATCTTCATCGCCTCCGCAGGGTCCTGAAGCCCGTATTCAGCGATCTTGTCGTTTCCCGTGCCGTGAAATCCGTCCCTTCTGAAGTTGCCAACCTTTCGGACTTCATACCCATAGACGAATCTGATGTTTTGGAAGCGTTTTTGAGATCACTCGCAAAAACACTGAATTGCGACCCTGAAGTCATGTACATAGATAAAAACACGTTTCATGAAACGGAAGATCTCTTGAAGTTGTTTTCGAGTAGAAAGTGGATTTTCGGTAATGCTCCTCATTTTAAACTGATGATCGGAAGGTTCGTTTTCTCCATAGCTGACGGAATCATACGGCAAATAGAACCTCTCAGTGACAGTGATAAAAACCCTTTCATGGACTTTCTCGATGTGACGCTCGATCCCGTCGTTTTCAAACATATAATGGAAATATCGAAAAAGGAGGGATATCATGAAGAGAGAAGAAGCGTTGAGACTGCTTTCGGAAATAGTTGACGATACAAACGTAGGCGTATTGACCACCGTAGAAAACGGTTACCCGCGAGCTCGTTGGATGACGGTGGGAATACTAAAAGGAAGGCCTGGCGCTCTTTTTTCGGTTACTATCGAGAGCTCACCCAAACTGAAGCAGATAGCTGAAAACCCAAACGTAGAATGGTTACTCCAGTCCAGGAACCTCGATCGGATAATAAACGTGAGAGGCAAGGTAAACGTTATCGATAACCCGGCCCTTCGTGCAGAGGTTCTCGAATCTATAGGTGGAAAGTTGACGACACTGTGGAAGATACGTCATGACCATCTGCAAAAACTGCTGGTCCTCGAAACAGTCATAGAAGAGATGGCCTACTTTATCCCACTAAAAGGTGAATTGAAGGTCGCTCGTTTTAATGGAGGTGAATCGGAATGAACCAATACGAACCCTCTTTTCTGAAAACCCTGCTCGAAAAGATGTTGCTGATACGCTTTTTCGAAGAAAAGGCTGCCCAGATGTACGGTCTGAGAAAAATCTGCGGTTTTCTGCACCTTTACATCGGGCAGGAGGCAGTGGCAGTCGGTTCTATTGCCGCCCTTGATCTCTCCAGGGACTACGTAGTGGCAGCTTACAGAGATCACGGCCATGCCCTCGCATGTGGTATGGATCCAAAGGCCGCGATGGCTGAACTTTTCGGAAAGGCAACGGGCTGCTCCAAAGGTAAAGGTGGCTCCATGCACTTCTTCGACTCGGAGCACCATATGTTAGGTGGAAACGGTATTGTTGGAAGTCAGATACCCGTGGCAACTGGCGTGGCATTGAAGATAAGAAACATGAAAGAAGACGGTGTAGTTCTCTGCTTTTTCGGCGACGGCGCTATACATCAGGGGGCCTTTCACGAGAGCCTTAATATGGCAAGGATATGGAACCTTCCAATCATCTACATCTGTGAGAACAACCAATACGGCATGGGTACCTTTTACAAAAGGGTGTCAGCCGTCACGGAGTTTTCAAAGATGACCGTGGCTTACGATGTTCCGGGAAAGACTATCGACGGGATGGATGTTCTTACCGTTTACGAGGAGATGAAGGCAGCGGTGGAAAACGTCAGGAAAGAAAGGATCCCCATGTTCTTCGAGATAAAAACCTATCGTTATAAAGGACACTCAATGAGCGATCCAGCGAAATACCGCACAAAAGAAGAGGTAGAAGAGTATCGCAAACTCGATCCAATAGAACGTTTGAAATCCAAAATGCTCGAATGGAATGTTTTAACCCAAGAAGCATTCGAACAGATTCAAAAGAGTGTGATCGCTCAGGTTGAAGAAGCCGTCCAATTCGCTGAGAAAAGTCCCGAACCACCTCTTGAAGAACTTTATAAAGACGTGCTGGTAGAAGAGAGGTGAGAACATGGCGATGATAACATTCCGTGAAGCACTGAGACAGGCCATGGACGAAGAGATGGCAAGGGACGAACGTGTGATACTTATCGGCGAAGAAGTTGGCGAATACAACGGCGCTTACAAAGTTAGCCAGGGGCTTCTCGAAAAATACGGACCCGAAAGGGTTATAGATACACCCATTTCCGAAGAGGGTTTCACAGGTATTGGTGTAGGAGCAGCTATAGCCGGTTTGCGCCCCATAGTCGAATGGATGACATTCAACTTCTCGCTTATGGCGATTGATCAGGTGATAAACAACGCGGCCAAAATGCTTTATATGTCCGGCGGACAGTTCAATGTACCGATCGTTTTCAGAGGGCCGAACGGACCAGCGGAATGTCTTGCCGCTCAGCATTCACAAGCCCTACAGAGCATATACGCCCATGTCCCTGGCTTGAAGGTGGTTGCACCATCAACGCCTTACGATGCAAAGGGTCTTTTAAAATCCGCTATAAGGGACGACAACCCCGTGATCTTTCTTGAAGCCGAACTGATGTACTCGTGGAAAGGAGAAGTCCCTGAAGAGGAATACCTCATCCCCATAGGAAAGGCTGACATCAAAAGAGAAGGAAAGGACGTGACGGTAATCACCTATTCCAAACCATTAAAATCAGTTATGGAAGCCGTAGACGCTTTATCAGAAGAAGGTATAGAGGTTGAGGTAGTCGATTTGAGATCGTTGCGTCCCCTGGATGAAGAAACGATATACCGGTCTGTCAGAAAAACCAACAGATGTGTGATCGTGGAAGAAGCCTGGCCGGTGGCGAGCTTTGGCTCTTACGTGGGATGGCTCGTCTCAAAAAACACGTTTGACTATCTCGACGCACCTGTGGAACTGGTATCGATGGAAGACGTTCCCATGCCTTACAACCACACTCTGGAACTTGCCGCTCAGCCAACCACAGACAAGATAGTGTCTGCGATCAAGAAGGTTCTATATCTTTGAGAAAGGAGGTGACACCATGGCCGAAAAGCTCCCCATGCTGGCCCTTTCTCCCACCATGGAAGAAGGGACCATAATCAGCTGGAAGAAAAAGGAAGGCGAAAAAGTAGAAATGGGGGAAGTGATCTGTGAGGTCGAAACGGATAAAGCCGCTATGGAATACGAATCCCCTGCTTCGGGAGTTCTCCTTAAAATTCTCGTTCCCGAAGGAAAAACCGCACGAGTGGGTGAACCAATCGCGATACTGGGTGAAGAAGGTGAAACCCTGGATTTAGAAACAGAGGAACAACCAAAGGTGGAAGCTCAACCTGCTGAAGTGGAAGGCGCCTCCAAATCAAGCATTGAAAAAACACCAGAAAAAGCGGAGAAAGCTCACGAAACCACCGTTGAGGAACAATCCAAACGGTTGAAGATATCCCCACTGGCGAAAAAACTGGCTGAAGAACACGGAATAGATGTCTCCAAAATAAAAGGTTCTGGCCCTGGAGGAAGGATAATAAAGCGTGATATAGAGGCGGCAATCAGTTCCACCACTTTGACGCCGCCCGCTGGAATTATCAAACCCGCGATAGCATCTGCTGAAACCTCTGAAATACAGGAGATACCGATAACCCAGAAGAGAAAGATCATTGCGAAAAGGCTCTCCGAATCTAAATTCTCCGCTCCACATTACTACCTGAGAACAAAGGTGATAGTGGATGAATTGATGAAGACAAGAAGGATACTCGAAGAAGAAACAGGCATGAAGATTTCCTTTAACGCATTCCTTATCAAGCTGGTAGCGGAGGCGCTGAAAAAACATCCAAGGATCAACGCCTCATGGGGCGAAGACAAAATCCTTCTTTATAAACGCATAGACATCGGTCTCGCGGTCGCTCAAGAAGATGGACTGATCACCCCAGTGGTACGTGATTGCGGGTCCAAAGGCATACTGAAAATATCCGAAGAACTTAAAGACCTGATTGAAAGAGCGCGTCAAGGTAGATTGAATCCAGAAGAATATACAGGTGCAACCTTCACGATAAGCAATCTCGGGATGTTCGATATAGAAGAATTCACAGCCATCATCAATCCTCCCGCTTCCGCGATTCTTGCTGTTGGAAAGATCCACGATGAACCCATAGTTGAAGATGGAGAGATACACATCCATCTCGTTATCAGACTGACTCTTTCCTGCGATCACAGAGTGATAGATGGCGCTGTAGGTGCGGCGTTCCTCCAAGACCTCAAACGTATGATCGAAATGCCCCTGAGAACTCTTTTATAAAGAGTCACTCCCATTTTCATCTTAAAAGGCAAATGACAATCCTTGAAACAAAAGAATCGGGCGGCTAATCCGCCCGATTCTCATCACACAGTCTCCATTTTATCCAAAAGGCGGAAGGCCTCTTCTGGATCGTTGGAAACCCTTAAAGCCTTCCCAACAAAACTCTGCGCGGTTTTGACATCCTTCAAACCATTCCCTGTCGCGAAAACCGCAACTCTTTTGTTTTTCAAATCCCCTGTCTCCGCCATCTTTAAAAATCCCGCATATGAAGCAGCAGCGGCAGGTTCCACAAATACGCCTGTCTCCCTCGCCAGGCTCACCAGCGCGGTACCAATCTCTTCGTCACTAACGGAAAGAAAGGTACCGCCCGTTTCCTTCACATACCTGACGGCTTTAACCACATCCCTTGGCTTGCCAGCGGATATACTGTCTGCAATAGTGGAAGCCTCTCTGTCCATCAAAACTATCTCACCTGTTGCAATGTAATGCTCGAAAACACGCTTGACTATATCTGAGCCTTCTGCCTGCACACCAATAACTGCTGGAATGGTATCTATTCGTCTTATCTTTTTCAGCTCCATAAAACCTTTACAGATACCGCTTATCACCGTGCCGTCTCCCACAGGAACGAAAACAACATCCGGGACGTCCCAGTTCAGTTGCAAGGCAAGTTCAAGAGCTCCTGTCTTTTTGCCTTCCAGAAGATAGGGGTTGATAGCGGTATTCCTGCAGTACCATCCTTTCTTGAATCCCACCTCCACAGCGAGATCGTAAGCATCATCGTACGAACCGTCGACGATCAAAACCGTGGCGCCGTAAACGAGAAGTTGTGCGAGTTTGCCTTCGGGTATCCTCGCGGGGACGAAAACAACGGCCTTCAGGCCAGCTGCCGCTGTAAGGCCCGCAAGGGATGTAGCAGCGTTTCCTGTGGAAGCGGCAAAGATCGTTTTGAAACCCCATTCCTGCGCCTTTCCTATGACAACGTACGTGGCGCGATCCTTGTAGCTGGCGGTGGGATTTCTGCCGTCGTCTTTAAGATAGAAAGCCTTCAATCCATAACGCCTTTCGAACTTCTCGAGTTTTATCAAAGGGGTGTTTCCCACGACAAAAGGAAGTTCCGGAAGACCCTCCAACGGCAAAAGCGGAAGGAACTGACCAATGCCCAGTTCGCTGTGTGGTGAAAGAGAGTCGAAATGGGCTCTGTCGTAATCATACAGAACCTCCAAAGTACCAAACCTGTCCCCACAATGGGGACAGGTGTAAAGGGATGGCTCCGGCTCGAACTCTCTTCCACAGGTTACACATTTAAGGAGATGCTTCAATTTAGAACACTCCCTCAATAGCAGAAACGGGGCAGCGCGATTGACACAACCCACAGCCAAAGCAGGCATCCTCGTTGACAATAACGGTTTCGGCAACGGTTATGGCGAAATATGGACATACGTATTCACATAGCCTACATAGAGTGCATTTTTCCATATCGACCCTTGGAAGATTCCTCTGGTAGGTTGCCTGGGATCGAATCGGTCGTTTTATTGCGTCTTTGACATTCGAATAACCCTTCTTTTCGAGCACCTGAGGAAGCGAGGAAACTATCTTTCCATAAAGCTGCTTCCCAAATATCAAAGCTGCCGAAAGCATCTGGACCGCGCTTGCTCCGGATTCCAGGTAATCGAGTACATCCTCTGCTTTTGCCACGCCACCAACGCCAATGATCGGGATATCCACCTCTTCCGCTATTCTTCTGACTATAGCCAGCGAGATGGGTTTCAACACCGGACCTGAGATCCATCCATAACCTCCCGTGCTTCCAAGGGGGCTTTTTCCTGTTTTTTTGTCAGCCACATACACCGGACCAAGCGAGTTGGTCGCAACTATCCCGTCAGCACCAGCTTCCTTAACGACCTTCGCAAATTCAACGGGATCGGGCATGTGAGGGCTCAGTTTCATGAATATGGGTTTTCTGGTGTGTTTCCTCGCGGTTTTCACCACGGCAACTATAGGATCAAGCGATTTCCCCACATAATGCGTCGAAAATTCGAAAGCATCAGCGTTTTCGTCGAACATGGGTACGAGAATATCCACGTCTGATTCCGTGTATCCAAGGCTGACAATCACGGGAATATCCAGATCTCTTATCTTTGGAAAAACCTCTTTTTTCCAGTATTCTGGGGGATATTCAGACCACAACTCTGCGTTGATTACAAGATCCCTGGTAGCATAGATACATGGCCGTGGGACCTCAGCTGCCTTCGTTGAAATCGTTTTTGTAACAAGGCCTCCAACACCCTGCTCGTATAAAAAGAGTAGTTTCTCGGCGTCGCCGACAAGAGGACCCGAAGCAGGAAGAAGCGGGTTTCTGAACTTAAGTCCACAGATTTCAACAGACAGATCCACCGACCACACCTCACTTCGATGTATTTTGGATGTATTTAGAGTTTAAATTATGGATATATCCCTCTGAGCTTTGTGGCCAGAGCTACTTTTTCTATGGCCAGTGTGTAGGCTGCCGATCTCATATCGCAGTTGAAACGAGCGCGTGCTTTCATAACATCCGCAAAAGCGTTTTTCATGACTTTGTGAAGAGATTTTCTAACGTCGTCGATCTCCCAGAAATACCACTGCAATCCCTGGACCCACTCGAAATAAGATACCGTTACACCGCCAGCGTTTGCGAGTATGTCAGGTACAACAAATATACCTTTCTTTTGTAAAATTTCATCGGCTTCCGGTGTGGTCGGCCCGTTAGCTCCTTCTACCACAAGTTTGGCTTTTATTTCTTCCGCGTTTTCTGCAGTTATCACGTTTTCCAGAGCAGCGGGAATCAAGACGTCAACGTCCATAGTCAGCAGTTCTTCGTTGGTAATAGGTTCAGCCTTAGGATAACCCTTTATAGTACCTCCGTTTGAATCCCTGTAAGCTATCAACTCTTCTATATCAAGACCTTCAGGGTTGTAGACACCCCCGTTAACATCGCTTACAGCTACAACTTTGCTTCCAAGTTCTTCGCTTATCAGGAGGGCAGCGTGTGATCCAACATTTCCAAACCCCTGAACTGCCACGGTCATATTCTTCGTATCGAGCCCCAGATAATTCGCGGCCTCTTCGGTGACCACTCTCACCCCTCTTCCCGTAGCCTCCAGCCTTCCCGCTGATCCACCAATATCGAGGGGCTTACCAGTTACCACGCTGAGCACGGTGTGTCCCACATCCATGCTGTAGGTATCCATATACCACGCCATCACTTTAGGATTCGTGTTCACATCCGGAGCGGGTATATCTTCGTCAGGGCCGACTATGATCCGTATCTCTGAAAAGTACCTTCGACTGAGTCTCTCCAGCTCGTCCTCTGAAAGTTTTGAAGGATCGACCTTTACACCGCCTTTAGCACCTCCGTATGGAATGTTCACCACTGCGCACTTCCAGGTCATCAAAAACGCCAAGGCTTTGACTTCATCGAGCGTCACATCCGGATGGTAACGGATACCACCTTTGGCTGGACCTCTGGAGAGATTATGCTGAACCCTGTAGCCTGTGAATACACGTATTTCGCCGTTATCCATCTTCACAGGAAAGTTCACGGTTAGTTCTCTCTTTGGATATGAGAGAACTTCTTTAAGGCCAGGATCAAGATTCATCAGATCAGCAGCTTTGTTGAACTGCTTCAACGCGTTTTCGTACAGGCTCACGGATACGCCACCGAAACGGTGGCTTCACCTCCTTCTAACGAATTCTGCTCCCCTTCTTACCGCTTCAAAATTGAGCTCTAATAGAGCCGATTTTGAGCCGGTGAGTTTGTGCTTCAATGCTTCCTTCACCGCTTCAGTGCCAACAATACCAGTAACTTCAACGAAGGCTCCTAACATCACCATGTTCGATACCCTTGGATTACCCACTTCTTCTGCTATCTCGTTTACGGGAACCTTTATGATTTCAATATCATCCCGCTCGATATCTCTATCCACCACTGATGAATTCACAAAAAGAATGCCCCCGCTCTGGAGCCTCCCGCCAAATTTTACCATCGAAGGGTAGTTCATCGCAATCACTTCAGTCGGCGAATCGATAACAGGCGAAGCCACCGGTCTCTCATCAACTACCACCGTGCAATTCGCGGTGCCACCGCGCATTTCCGGGCCATAAGAAGGAAGCCACGTGGAATGTTTACCTTCAATCACAGCCGCTTCGGCTATGATCTGCCCCATGAGCATAACTCCCTGTCCACCAAAACCCGCTATCACTATGCCGTGATAAGCCATCTTCAATCTCCCACCCTGTCAATGAAAAGCTTAGGAGGAAATTCCTTTGTCATGTTCTCAAGAAGCCACTGTTGAGCTTCTACAGGGGTCATACCCCAGTTCGTGGGGCAGGTGCTGAGCACCTCAACGAGTCCGAATCCAATGTTCTTTATCTGCGCAAGAAAGGCCTTTTTTATAGCTTTTTTGGCGTTTCTTATATCCTGAGGAGTGCTCACCGTAACACGCTCGAGGTAGGCAACTCCCCGCATTGTACTCAGAATCTCGGACATATGAATAGGATAACCATCGTTTTCGGCGCGTCTGCCATAAGGTGTGGTTGTTGTTTTCTGACCAAGAAGCGTCGTAGGTGCCATCTGTCCACCTGTCATACCATACACCGCGTTGTTCACGAAGATCGTCGTGAGCTTCTCTCCTCTATTTGCCGCATGTACAGTCTCAGCCGTTCCTATAGCCGCCAGATCACCGTCTCCCTGGTAGGTGAAAACCACCCTGTCTGGAAGAGCTCTTTTCATTCCCGTAGCCACAGCAAGGGCTCTACCATGAGGTGCAACAGTGCCATCGACATCGAAGAACTCATACGCGAACACGGAACATCCCACCGGAGCCACCATTATTGTCTTTTCCTGTATGCCAAGCTCGTCTATCACCTCAGCAACCAGACGGTGAATGATTCCATGATGACAACCAGGGCAGTAAGTAAATTCCTTTCCACTCAACGATTTTGGACCGCTAAAAGCCACACGTACTTCCACCTTATCGCCTCCTCAAAGGAGCTTCTTGAAAGCCCTGATAACTTCTTCGGGTGTTGGAACGACTCCGCCCATGCGACCGTAGAAATGTACCGGAATCCTTCCGTCAACAGCAAGGCGGACATCCTCCACCATCTGTCCGCTGCTCATTTCCACGGTGAAAACGAACCGGACTTTTTCTGAAAGTTCCTTCAATCGTCTATCAGGGAATGGCCATAGCGAGATTGGCCTGAAGACTCCCACCGCAAGTCCTTCTTCTTCCAGTCTGTCAGCGACGCTCTTCAAGATCCTTCCCATGGTGCCATAACCCACAAGCAGATACTCTGCATTCTCCGTTTTGTACTCTTCCCATCGCTGTTCTTCGCGCTCCACACGCCTGTATTTTTCCTGATACCGTTTGTTCATCTCCTCCAGGCCGTACGGGTCTATATTGAATGACGTTACTTTACGCGGCGCTCTTCCCTCAGCACCGGTTAATGCCCAGCTGGAATGATCGGGTAGTGTTGACAGATCCCTCATCGGAGGTAGTTCAACGGGTTCCATCATCTGTCCTATCATCCCATCAGCGAGAATCAGCGCTGGATTCCTGTATTTATCCGCCAGATCAAAAGCCAGCATTGTCAACTCAATCGCTTCCTGAAGGGTCGAAGGCGCGAGTACAAGAAGACGATAATCTCCATGTCCTCCGCCCTTTGTGGCTTGAAAATAATCGCTCTGGGCGGGCTGTATATCACCCAACCCCGGACCACCACGCACGACGTTCACAAACACGCAAGGAAGCTCTGCACCGGCGATATAGGAGATACCTTCCTGCATTAGACTGAAACCGGGAGAAGAAGTTGAGGTCATAACTCTTTTTCCAGTACATGCGGCACCATAGACCATGTTGACCGTTGCCACTTCGCTTTCCGTTTGAAGAAAGGTTCCACCAACTTCGGGAAGTCGTCTGGACATGTATTCCGCTATCTCACTTTGGGGGGTTATGGGATAGCCGAAATAAAGTCTACACCCCGCCCTTATAGCGGCTTCTGCTATAGCCTCATTGCCTTTCATCATGAGCTTTTTCATACTCGTTCTCTCTCCTTACACATTAACAGGGCTCTTCTTTCGAGCGCCGCGGAAAACCGTTATACACACGTCCGGACAACTCAAATAGCAGAAACCGCAGGCGATACAGCCCTCACCTTTGTACCTGGCGGGGTGGTAGCCCTTTGAATTGAAGTCCTCGGAAAACTCGATCACGTTCACCGGACATGCGTTGATACACAATCCACAACCCTTACACCTTTCGGCGTCGATCTCGATATATCCCTCTACCTTGGCCATACTCTCACCTCCTGCCCTCCCATGGTGTCCCCAGGAATCTCTTTATCAAAAAGACGGGATATTTAAAACCTGAAATGTCTGCGTGTTTTGCGAGTGCTTCATCTAAAACGGTCCATTTTACCGGAATGCCTGTGATCTCGGAAACCCGTGTGACTACATCTTCACCTTTCAAAACAACTTCTTCTGTGCTTAAGTCACCGAGGTTGGAGTTGTTGATTATGGCATCAAACTTCAGTCTCGATCTCGAAGAAAGCCTTTCGATGTTATAGCAGATCTCATCTACCGTTTCATTGAAAGGCCTGAAAACGTTAACCACGAAATACACGCTAATACGCTTGCCATCCAGTAAGGATTTCAGAGAACTTATGACCCTTGCGCCGTCATCGTCTCCGCCAAGATCCACCACAATGTGTGCGTTATCCTTAGAAAAAAGCTCTGTAAGGCGTCCCGGAATTATGGGCAAATCCATATATTTCAACTCTCTTTTCACTGTTACCACATCGATACCCATCTCACCAAGTAAATCAGCGACGTCCCTTATCCTGAAATAAGGTGTTATAACATCGAGATCCAGCAAACTCACATCTTCTGCCACTTCTTTCAAACGAAGAGCGAGGTTTATAGAAATTTCCGTTTTTCCGCTGCCAAATGGTCCAGTAAGTATATGTATCATCTCACGACCTCACCGCCGCTTTTTGAGCTGTTATTTTAACCATCTCCGTATAGTTCTTGGGTTCTTCTTCTCCACGTAGAACCCTGAGCACAGATAGTGCCAGTGCCCTCTCTTCGTCACCACCGGGATAGACTTTCACTGGCGCTATAAAGCTCACTTTCTCGCGGATCCACGGTACCAGGTATTTATCATCATAAGCCAATCCTCCGGTCAAAACGATCACATCCACCTCGCCTTTCAAAACAGCCGCCATTCTGCCGATCCACTTGACTATCTGATAAGCCATGGCTCTGTAAACACGTTCTGCGTACTCATCCCCTTCCGCTATTCTTCTTTGTACCTCCAGAGCACTGTTGGTACCAAGATAGGCTGCCAGCCCACCTTTTCCAACGATCAACTTCTTCATTTCTTCATAAGAGTATTTCCCACTGTAACAAAGGTCTATCAATTGTGTCAGCGGGAGCGTTCCGCTTCGTTCGGGAGTGAACGGCCCATCGCCATCGAGGGCGTTGTTGACATCCACAACCCTTCCCTTACGATGCGCGGCTATCGATATTCCTCCGCCCATATGAGCTATGACCATGTTCATATCCTCGTAATTCTTTCCCATTGACTTCGCTACTTCCCTTGCAACAGCTTTCTGATTTAAAGCGTGAAAAATCGATTTTCTCCTGAAATCCGGATGCCCAGAAATGCGGGCAATTTCTTCCATTTCATCAACAACAACAGGATCCACAATATAAGCAGGCGCCCCAACTTCAAATGCCAGATTGTACGCGATAAGCGCTCCCAGATTCGAGGCATGCTCACCGTTTTTCGCCGTCTTCAACGTTTCAATCATTAGATCATCTACAAGATAAACTCCACCCGGAATTGGATCCACCAGGCCACCCCGTCCCACAAACGCTGAAAAAGAACTCAACTTATAGCCGGAAGATTCAACGAACTCTCTCACCACATTTTCCCGAAATTCAAGCTGATCGACCACATGCTTGAAACGCTTGAGCTCATCCAAATGATGAGGAATCTTCTGTATTCTCACCATCTCGTCATCTTCAAAGACTGCGACTTTAGTTGAGGTTGATCCAGGGTTTATAACGAGTATTCTGAACATCAAATCATCACCCCATTTTGTTTCCTTTTAGAGCCACAAGTGCGCTCAAAGCGATTGATAAAAGCTTGACTTCGTCACTGTCTGCTCGCGAAGTGAGCACCACCGGCACCCTGGCTCCCACGATGGTACTCGCCACTTTAGCACCTGCAAGGAAAACCATCGCCTTATAAAAAACGTTGCCTGCCTCTATATCAGGCATGATAAGTATGTCAGCATCTCCCACAACAGGGCTATCGATTCCCTTATGAGCAGCTGCTTCCCTGCTTACCGCGTTATCGAGAGCAAAAGGTCCATCAACAATACAATGCTTGATCTGGTGACGGTCCGACATCTTCGCCAGTACCGCAGCGTCGAGCGTTGCCGGCATCTTCGGATTGACCACTTCCACTGCTCCTATGATCGCAACCTTTGGATTTTCGATGCCGAGCATTCTCGCCACCTCAACCGCGTTGACTATCATGTCGACCTTCTGGTTCAAATCTGGAGCAATCAGCATCCCGGCATCAGAAATCATCAGGAGCTTCGGATAGTTCGGAATCTCAAAAACACTCACCATGGAAAGAGTCCTCTCTGTTCTTAGCCCATACTCTTTCTGTAGAACCAGGGACATCAGATCTCCTGTTTTGATCTTACCTTTCATGATGAGTTCAGCCTCGCCTCTGGAAACAGCTTCAACAGCCAATCTTGCCGCTTCAAGAGGATCGGGGGCGTGGACCAACTTGAAGTTCTTAAGGTCCACGCCCACCACCTCCGCCAGTTTCTCTGTCTCCTTCGTGTCCCCGTAGAGGATAGTCTCAGCGAGCTCCATTTTCTTCGCCTCTGAAACGGCCTTTAAAACATTGTCATCCTGTGACACAGCCACAGCGATTCTGACCTTTTTCCCATTTCGTCGTACTTCATCTATGAGCTCGCCAAGCTTCCTCATCCTTCCGTCTCCCTCCCTTGCACTGCTTCTTTATAGTCCCTGGCAGATTCCTCACCCCTGAGAACTCTCAAGGCTCCCAGTGCCAATGCCTCCATTTCGAATTCGCCTGGAACCACTGTCACCAATCCAAATCTTGATATATAAGGTAAAATCATCTGAACAAACCGCTGACTATGTGCCATTCCACCTGTGATCACAATCGCATCAGGATTCGATCCAAGGATTGCACACATTCCACCAATTTCTTTGGCTATCTGATAGGCCATCGCTTCCAGTACAAGCCGGGCGTTCTCCGAACTCTCCGCCTTTTCAAAAGCCTCGCGAAGATCGTTCGTACCGAGATAGGCTACAAGCCCACCTTTTCCTACAAACCGTTTCTTGTGTTCTCTTGCTGTGTATTTTCCCGAATAAGCCTCTCTCACAACGTCACCTACAGGAAGTTCCCCTGTCCTTTCCGGACTGAACGGCCCTTCATCGTTGGCGTTGTTAACATCCACCATCCGACCGTTCATATGAGCGCTGACTGAGATCCCACAACCAAGATGAACTATGACCATCTTTAACTCTTCATAGGATTTGCCAAGTTCCTCTGCCACTTTTCTGGCAACCGCTTTCGTGTTGAGGGCATGAGAGTAACTCTTTCTTTCGATATCGGGAATACCCGAAAATCTCGCCTCATCCCACATTTCATCCACAGAGACCGGATCGGTTATAAAACAGGGGATCCCGTGTGGATGTCCAAGCCTGTATCCAATTACCGCCGCGAGATTGGAAGCGTGTTCCACTGGAACACGATGCAGAAGATAATCCACCATGTATTCATCAACCCTGTAGGTACCGCTTGGTATGGGTTTTAAGACACCGCCGCGCGCTGCTATCGCATGGAAATCTTCGATACGATATCCCTGAGAACTTATAAACGCTTCAACAGCGGCGCGCCTCATAGGTTCCTGATCGGCTATTCTTCCATACTTTTCGAGCTCATCAGGTCTGTGTGTAAGCTTTTCTTCGCTTACCTTTCTTTCATCTTCAAAGATCGCAACTTTTGTGGACGTAGAACCGGGATTTATAACGAGTATCCTGTACACACCATCACCTCGAAATCACTTTGGAAGATTTATAAGCCTCTACGACTTTCCTGATTCGTCTGACACCCTCTTCGATCTCTTCCTTGGAAGGGAGGCAGAAAGATACCCTCATGGTGTTCTGACCGCTTCCATCTACATGGAAAGCGGCACCCGGGATCCAGAGAATTTTGTACTCCTTGCCAAGTTCCAGCATTTCCAGAGTGTCAAACCCCTCAGGCAAGACCACCCAGCTGAAGAGTCCTCCTTTTGGTCTCGTCCAGTGGGCGTCTAAATCGGAGAGGTGCTCCTCGAAAGCCTTCATCATAACGTCCTTCTTTTCCCTGTATATGGCAAGAGTCTTTCTGAGTCTTTCAAGCATATCGTAACGCTCCATGTAGCGCGCCGCGATCCTCTGTGTCAAACTGGGAGAGCATAGATCAACCCCTTGCTTCACCTTCACCAGTTTTGATATGACGCTTTCATGCGCGATCACCAGGCCTATCCGCAATCCGGGGCTCAAAACCTTACTGAAGGTGTTAAGCAGCACGACTCTGTCCATACCACCGAGCTTGAAGACAGAAGGTATATGTTCACCCTCGAATCGCAAGGCGCCATAAGGATCGTCTTCAACTACGAAAAAGTCATATCTCTCTGCGAGTTCAAGCAGATGTTTTCTTCTTTCAAGTGTGAGAGTCACTCCAGCAGGGTTATGGAAGTTCGGAACGGTGTAAACGAACTTAAACTTCTTTAACTCCGCCGCAGTAAGTGACCTCAATTTCTTTTCAAGAATCTCCGTTTCCATACCGTCATCAGAAAGAGGGATAGTAAGGAATCTTGGGTTTCTCATCTTAAATGCCGAGACAGCCCCCAGATACGCTGGCTGACTGATAGCGATGATGCTCTCGCTGTCCAAAAAAGTTCTACCTATCAAATCGAGTGCCTGCTGTGATCCAACTGTTATCAAAAGGTTCTTCTCTTTTAGATCCTTTAACCCTTCCCACCTTTCAAGGTACTTTATGTACTGAGCCTTCAAAAGGGGATCTCCCTCTGTGGTACCATACTGTAAGGCGAACCGATATTCCTTTTCAACGACTTCTCTGGCTATTTCGGCAAGCTCCTTTCTTGGGAAGGTTTCAGGATCTGGGACGCCACCGCCAAAAGAGATAAAGCCAGGCTCTGAGGCATACTTTAAAAGTTCTCTTATTATGGAAGATTTGATACCCTTCGCGAGATCTGACACTTTGGATTCAAAATCCATATGAGCACCTCCTCCGGGATCTTCCGTTATTAGTTGTAGCAACATCGTGCCAGACATTACCGAAGAGAAAAAAACGGATGTGAAAACCTTTTCATAGGAACGCGCTGTGCAAAATCATGCACTTCGTGCAAACATATTCATGCATATTATTGCATCCGGCTTCAAAAATAACTAATTCCAAAAAACCGGGTTTTTGATTGCGAATATTACACTTTTATGTCAAAAATAAAACAATCGATTTCGACGATTGACAGGAAGGGGGGAGGGGGGTATAATGTTCATGAAACTCTTCATGTTTGTTCAGTATTACAAACATTATTTCTCGTAAACTCGGGTCATTTTTCGGTTTTATGGAAGAATCGACAATCCCCAAAATATCATGATATGCGTGTTTTGGCATGTCAATAAATACTGAACAAATCGGTCTTAAAAAGAAAGCGGCGGTGAGCGAATGCAGATAGGCGAAAAATTGCGCCGTTTACGTTTATCGCGGGGTTTGACTCAGGAGGAACTCGCAACAAGAGCGGATGTGACGAGAAGTTTTATTTCCCAGTTGGAAACCAACAAGACTTCGCCGTCACTCGATACTTTGGAAAAAATACTCTGGGCCCTTGGAAGTGATCTCAGAAAGTTCTTTTCTGACTTCAAAGAGGAAAAGGTGGTCTTTAAAAAAGAAGAAAGAGTTCCCATCTACGACGAACCGGAGGGTGTGCACTCTCAGATATTGATGACAGATGTCGAAACAAAGAAAATAGATCCTCTGTATGTTGTTCTGGATCCGGAAGCCGAAACGGAAGAAGAAGAGTACCACGAAGGGGAAGAATTCGGATTCGTGATTGAAGGCAAAATAGAACTCTGGCTGGATGACACAAAGCATAAACTGGAAGCTGGAGATTGTTTCTATTTCAAAGCGGATAAAAAGCACAGGATAAAGAATCCGGATAAGAAGAAGAGGGCTGTAATTCTCTGGATTGAGATAGATTGAAAACCAAAAAACTCTGCGTGGGGAGGGATGTATGATGAAGGCACTCGGCAGGCACCTGATAGCGGAATTTTACGACTGTGAACCCAACGCTCTCGACAATGTCGCACAGATCGAAAAGCACATGAACCAGGCAGCACTCGAAGCTGGCGCAACTATCGTAAACTCGACATTTCATAAGTTCGCACCCTATGGCGTTAGCGGAGTCGTCGTCATATCCGAATCACACCTGACAATACATACATGGCCAGAGTACGGATATGCCGCAGTGGACCTCTTCACCTGCGGGGACGACGTTGATCCATGGAAGGCTTTCGAATACCTGAAAGAAAAACTCGGCGCGAAACGCACTTCCGTTGCTGAACATCTCAGGGGTATATACCAGGAGATAGGTATCCCTGAATCCTCCCCACACAAATTCGCACCAGTCGCGGGGTGATATGAATGAATGCAATGGACGATCTCGACAGAAGTTCACATATATGGTTCAAAGAATTTTTCACAGGGAATACAGCCGGACGTTTTATGCTTGTAGATCGTTTCCTCCACACGGAGCGGTCTCAATATCAGCGCATAGATATATTTGATACCTACAGGTACGGAAGGGTTTTTGCTCTTGACGGCATTATAATGACGACGGACTTGGATGAGTTCATGTATCACGAAATGCTTGTCCATGTACCGATGTTCTTACACCCCAATCCCAAACGCGTGTTGATAATAGGTGGTGGAGATGGAGGATCGCTCAGGGAAGTTCTCAAGCATGACACGGTGGAAGAAGCCATACTGTGCGAAATAGACCCTAAAGTCATCGAAGCAGCCAGAAAATACCTGAATACCTCTGTTGAATTCGACAACCCCAGGGCGAAGATCGTCAATGAAAACGGTGTAGAGTTCGTTGCGAAATTCAAAGACAGCTTCGACGTTATAATTGTGGATTCCACGGATCCAACAGCTGGAGAAGGTGGACATCTATTTACGGAGAAATTTTATCAGGCATGTTATGAAGCGCTAACGGAAAATGGTGTTTTCTCTGCCGAGACCGAAAGCCCTGTGCTCGATCCAAGCTGGGTAAAGCTTGCCTACAAAAGAATAAAGAAGGTCTTTCCTGTTACCAGACTTTATCTTGGATTCATGAGCTCTTATCCCTCTGGCTGCTGGTCGTACACCTTTGCGTCCAAAGGTGCGGATCCAGTCGAAGACTTCGACCCTCAAAAGGTTGAAAACTTCAGGAAAGAATTGAAGTATTATAATTCTGATGTGCATAAAGCGGCGTTCGCGTTGCCAAACTTTGTCAGAGAAATTATCCGAAACCTCTAAAATGGATGGAGGTGACATAATGCCTATCTACAAATACGTCTGCACAGTGTGTGAAAGGGAAGTGGAAGTCCTTCAGAAGATGTCCGATGAACCATTGAAGTACTGTCCTCACTGTGGTGGAAAACTCCTCAAAACAATTGGTAGCGTGGGCGTCGTTTTCAAAGGCTCGGGTTTTTATGTGACAGACAGTCGAAAGTCTAACAATAGTGAAACGGTAAGTTCGAAATCCAATGGAAAGAGTGAAAAATCCGATGAATAAGAGGGAGCGCGAAACCAGCTCCCTCGTTTCTTCTTTACATCTGATTCTTGGTGAAATCACCTTTCTGCTGGGATTTATGGCGGTAGCCGTTTACGCCGTCATACGATTCTTATCCCCTGTGTTGAGAAACCTTCTTGAAGTGAGTGTTTACGACGCCAAATGGGCACTTGGAGCTGTCATTTTCCTTGGGCTCGCCGGGCTCTTCTTTCAATTCGGCGCCTTCATGAAACAAACGAAACGCTTTTCATTCACTTATTACTCATTCGCCGCTTCCACTGCCGGAGCGTCTCTGCTGATACAGCTGGTGAGAATACTGAAAAGTGGCTTTGAATGGATAGGTGTGGAGCTTTTAGGTGATCAACCTTTCGCCCACGACTCGATCTTCGTTACAGTGGGATTGTTCCTCCTCATTTTCACGAGCCTATTCTTTCTCTACAGCGCTATTGCACTCTGGGGAGAAACAAAAGAATGAACTATTGTCACTGACTATTCCTGCTGCTCAGAGCTTGAGCCAGCCACGCGGACTGCGCATTGAAATAACTCACCGCCTGCTCCATGGCAGTGAATTTCCTGTACAGTGTCTCATACTCCTTCTGCAAACGCTGAGCCAGTTCGACTATCCTTTCAGAAATCATTGTCAATTCCCGCTGAAGTCTTCCGTTTATTCCCGCCACGTTATCTATGTAACCACCAAATTTGGTGTACTCGTATAACATGGTATCAAGCGAAACTGCCAAACCGTCTGTACCATCAACGGATTCCGTTGCGGTAAAGAGCTTCATCACATCCTCAAGATGTTCCTGTACGGCTGTTCTCAACCTGTCTTCGTCGACTTCAAGGTGCCCCCTCATCATGTTCTCATATCCGCCGCCTATGTCAATACTGGTGGAGATGCCTATATCCATCAGCGTATCGTAAACACCTACGTTCCTTACAATAGAGGTCATCCACTCGCGCAAATCCTCAAAGATTTTCCTCAATGAGCTGTCATTCTTCAATAGTCCTTGCATCTTTTCCTCTTCCGTCATTTCATTCCACTCTTTATCCTCTACAGGTTCTTCGTTCAGCAAATTGTATATGTACTCCATCGTCTCGTTGTACGAGTCCACAAAACTCGTTATATTCTCCACAACAGCATCGACATTGAGGTTCACATTCACCGTTACGTAATTCGTGGTCACCGCCTTGAGATTCAGTGTAACGCCGTTCACAGTGAGTGTGTTGCCATTGGTGTAATACGTTACCGTATTGGCATCGGTACCGTCGTAACTCACCACCACCTTCGAACTCGTACCAGGATCTTTCAGAGTGATATCATTACCCGTAGAATCATCCAACCAACCCATAATTTTGAAAAACCCCGTTCCACCATCATCGAAAGATATCCCCTGACTGCCTGAAGTGTTGTTTACCATGATCAATTTATCCTCGTTTTCATCATAGTAAGCGGTTACATTGGTCTCAGCATTTATTCTTACGAGTACCTGTTCAAGGGTATCAGTCGAGCTTACAGATATCGATGTTCCATTTATCATAATGGTTCCACTTGTAAACGTGACACCGTCAATATCAGCAAGCTCAGATATAGTTTTGCCCGTCGATATTGCACCAATATGTGCGGTGCTGTCAACTTGATAAACCGAAGACACGCTGTTCCAGTAAACAGGGGCATTCGAAAGGTTGAAGACTTCCAGCAGATTACTCGTATCGGTAGGAGAGCCGAGGGTAAACGCGTTCGGGCTGGTAATGGATACCTTCCCAGTAATCGCGTCGTAACTCGCTGTCACACCTGCACCGGATGCATTGATCTTGTTGATGATATCGTCTATGGTATCCGTGGCGTTTATCGTTATCTCCACGCCGTTGATGGTGAACGTACCCGCCTGGGGATCAACGCGTGTATCCAGGTCTGAAAACTGGGTAGAAGATGAGGGAACACTTCCAATGGTTTCTCCACTTCGGTAAACTGTCTTCGATGAAAGCTGCTCTATTCGAACATAAAACGTACCTGCTACTGCGCTGGTCGTTGCGCTCACCTGCAAACTGTTTTCGTCCGAACTGGAAGCGGTAAAACTGTAAAACGTGGAGGTGAGTTTCATGCTGAAAACGGTGCTTCTGAAAGATTCGAGTCTATCGTCTATTTCCTGCCATATTCTTTGCTTTAGCTCCAACTTTTCCTGCTGGATTTGAAGGTTTTCCAGAGGAGCGTTCTTCGCTTCCATTATCGCGTCTATGATAGACCCTGTATCCACCCCACTTAAACCAAGAAACTGTGTGTCTCCCACACCCCCAGGAGACCCCGTGATTCTCAGAAGATCCTGATAAGCCATTTCAAGTCACCTCTTTTTCATTAACCCTTCTCGTCAAACAGAAGACCTATCAGTTCCTTTATACTTCTGGCAATCTTGAGAGCCACTTCAGGGGGTATCTGACGTATGATCTCACCGCTTTCCCTATCTTTAATCTTCACCACAATCCTGTCGATTTCCTTATCCACACTGAATTCCGCTTCCCCCCTGAAAAGTTCCAAGAGTTTCTCAAACTTTTTCTGGAGCTCTTCCACAACACGATCGAGGTCAGCCACATCAACCTGTCCGCTTTTCCTGTTATCTTCCAACGATGATGGAACATCATCAGATGAAGAAGCTACATGAAGTGTCTTACTGGTTATCCTCGCCACATCCGTGTGATTGGTGCCAGCCCCTATACGCTCCAGTTCCAAGCCTGTTCACCTCCGTGTGCTCTCTCCTCTGAGATTATCGGCAGGAGTTTTAATCCCTTTAATAAGAACAAAACCTTTGTCCCAAAACACTGGTAATGCTATAATAAATCTTGATCAACAAAAATCCTGAGGAGGAGGAGGGATGTAAGTATGAGAAAAGGCTTACTAATCACTGTGATTCTTCTGGTTTCCTTGCTTCTTGTTGCACAGACCAAACTCGTTATCTGGTGTTCTGAAAAGCAGGTCGACATCCTTCAGAAGCTTGGTGAAGAGTATAAGGCAAAACGCGGGGTGGAAGTGGAAGTACAGCAGGTTGATTTCGGTTCCATAAAATCGAAGTTCCAGAACGCCGCCCCGGCAGGCCAGGGGGCTGATATCATCGTTGGAGCCCACGACTGGGTTGGTGAACTCGCAGCCAACGGCTTGATCGAACCCATTCCTCAGTTCGACGAGCTCAACATGTTCTACAAAACCGCTCTTAACGCCTTTTCCTACGGCGGGAAGCTTTACGGGCTTCCCTATTCTATGGAGGCTGTGGCTTTGATCTACAACAAAAAATACGTGCCCGAGCCACCAAAATTGATCGAGGATCTAATAGAACTCGCCAAAGAAATCGATGAAGAGTATGAAGGCGACGTCCGAGGCTTCGTTTATGATGTCGCCAACTTCTACTTCTCAGCTCCCTTCATTCTTGGTTATGGAGGATACATCTTTAAGGAAACGGAAAGTGGGCTTGATGTGAACGACATCGGACTTGCAAACTGGGGAGCCATCCAGGGGGCGAAGCTTATAAAGCGCTTCTTCGACGAAGGCATACTCCAGCCCGGGGACAACTATGGAGTGATGGATTCGCTGTTTCTCGAAGACTCAGCTGCGATGATCATCAACGGTCCCTGGGCGATCAAGGCATACAAAGACGCCGGTATCGATTACGGGGTGGCACCGATTCCCGACCTCGACTGGGGTGTGAAGGCAAAGCCTTTCGTCGGAGTCCAGGGTTTTATGGTCAACTCCAAATCGCCCAACAAGCTTATCGCTATGGACTTCCTTACAAACTTCATCGCAAAAAAGGAGACACTCTACAAGATCTTTCTTGCCGATCCAAGGCTACCTTCACGAAAAGATGTTCTCGAAATGGTTAAAGACGATCCCGATGTGACGGCCTTCACGCAGAGCGCCGCTGCGGGAACACCGATGCCCAATGTGCCAGAAATGGCTCCTGTATGGGGTGCCATGGGCGACGCATTGAACCTCATAATAAACGGCGAGCAAACACCCGAAGAGGCTTTGAAAGGAGCAGTAGAAAAGATAAAAGCACAGATACAGAAGTGAGATGATAGGGGAGGGTCATCCCTCCCCTTTCTTTTAACAACGGGGGTGTTATCATCCTCAGAAAGATTCTGAAGACAATCGGCTGGGGCTTTCTTTTCATAATCAACGCCTTTGTTTTCTGGAGCGTCACTTCGCTCTTTTCTCTTGGTTTTAAAAGCCTCGCAGTCGTTGCAATCACAGCTATTCTCATCGCCGATTTCATAATCTTCAACAGAAAGGCCTATCCATACAGATATGTCCTGCCCGCTCTGATATTACTCTTTGTTCTCGTAATATATCCCATTTACTTCACCATAAGCACCGCCTTCACGAATTTTGGTACCGGCCATATATTCACCAGGGAAGAAGTGGTTGAGCGACTTTTAATGGACCCTCAGTACACCTTCAAAACCGAGGAAGAACCTTCTTACTCATACATCGTTTTTTCGCGTTTTGAAGGAATCAATCCAACAGAGGATTTCTTCATCTTATTTCAGAATAAGGACAGAAATATTTACCTCGCCACAAAGCCTTCCCCCGTGATAAAAAGAGGCAAGCAAATAATCCTTTCCGAAGGAGAGCTGCGTGCTGTAAAAAGTGGAAAGTTACAGATAGATAGCAAGACGTATGAGATGGTACCCTGGCCAATCAACAATATTTTCGACATAAAAATCGTCAAATCCGGCGATACCGTTTACAAACCGTTATACAGCCCTGCCAATCCTTCCCTTTCCCACAACGTCGGCTTTTTTATCTCTCGTATTGCTCAACAGTACCTTGCAAATGCCGAATACAGAGCACCCGACGGGACACTCGGCCTTCGTATAGCAAAGGATAATACCTGGAGATTCTTCAAAATACAGAGACTTTACAGTATTACCTACAGAGAAGTCGAAATGGATGGAAAACGTGAACTTCGCTCAGTGATAGTGAACAACATTAACGGAAATCCTTTAATCGAGGAGAATGGAACATTCTACGATCTCGATGAAAAAGGAGATCGTGTGTTCGTAGCAGGTTATATAGATTACGTTGGCGCAAGAAACTTCAAACGAATAGTGGAAGATCCGAACGTGTCGGTTCCCTTCCTCAAAATCTTCTCGTGGACCTTCATCTGGGCCACTCTCAGTGTGGTCTTCACCTTTGCTGTTGGCCTTGCATTCGCGCTTGTACTCAACGATCCTACCCTGAAAGGACGTGTGATCTACAGAACGCTGCTGATCATACCATGGGCAGTTCCGGCGTTCATTTCTGTGCTCGTATGGCGAAATGGCATGTTCAACGAAACCTATGGAATAATCAACAAAGTCTTGCTCCCTCTCTTTGGATTGGACAAAATAAAATGGTTCAACGATGCATTCTGGGCTAAGGTAGCATGTCTTGTAGTGAACACATGGCTGGGATTCCCGTACATGATGACCGTCTCCCTTGGAGCGCTCCAAAGCATACCAGACGAACTTTACGAAGCGGCGGAGATCGATGGAGCGGGAAGGTTCAGCCGATTCACAAAGATCACATTCCCACTATTAACAACCACGGTTGCCCCTCTACTTGTGGGAAGTTTTGCTTTCAACTTCAACAACTTTGTAAACATATATCTGCTCACTCAGGGTGGCCCTGCGCTTCCAAACACCACCACGCCCGCAGGTGCCACCGACATCCTCATCTCGTACACATACAAACTTTCCTTTGAAGGTGGTAGAGGCCAGGATTTCGGATTCGCCAGCGCGGTCTCTATCATCATTTTTGCCATAGTCGCTGGAATAAGCTTCGTGAACTTCAAACTTTCCGGAGCTTTTGAAGAGGTGAGCAGATGAGAAAGAGACATTACTTAGCTCATGTTTTTCTCATCTTTCTGATCTCGATAATTCTCTTTCCAGTGTTCTGGGCGGTTTCCACTTCCTTTAGAAGAGATCAGGCCGCTTTCTCTCCTCGGATCGTTTCCTCAAGACTCACATTACAACACTACCGTGATTTAATATTCCCCGAAGAAAATATTCCAGCTGTGATTCTCGAGCTCCAAAATGTGGTTTCTCTATCCAAACCATTCGATGAAATGCCGCAGGATAAAGTTCTGAAACATCTGGGAGAACAGCTATCCAGACTTAAAGGCTTCTTCACGGATTCAAAGAGACTCTTTTCTCAATCCCTTGAGGCTTACGACTCCATCATGAAAACATACGAAGAATCCGAGGGTAGGTTGAGAGAAGAAACTATCGCAAAACTGGATAAGATAAAATCCAGACTTCTGGAAATATCAAACCAGGGGCCTTCAGACCCTCACAAGGAACGTCTGGCAATCTACACCTTTTTAGAGGGAGAACGTTTTAATCTCAGAAGCGCCTCCTTCCTTTATCTCTTAAAATTACTTTCAAAGGTTGACGAAAACTTCAAGCAGACCTATGACGCGCACAGTCAAGGAGCGATTTCTGACAACGAACTGAAGCTGGCCTATGAGAAAGCTCTTGCAAAACTGGCCGACGAATACACCGAGTTTATAGGAATAAGTTTCGAAGATCTGAACAAGATGAAATCGGAGATCTCCACCCTGGAATCCGATCTCTCTTCACTATCACAGAATCGAGACGATCTCTCACGACAGATTCTTCTCTATGAAGAAATAGCCAGAGTAACATATCAACCCGCTCTGGTAAATCTAAACGGTATATTCAAAAACGCCTACTCTCTACTCGATGGTGCCGGTGAATCAGAAAAACTGTCCGGTATTTTCACCGAAGAAGAAAGGGCTTTTAAAATCCTCAACAATGCCCTGCAACTCTCACGAGAGATTGAAAACATCCTTCCCAGCGTGGACTCTTTCAAAAATCTTCATGATGAAATCGGACAACTTTCGAAGAATCTGGATGTACTACTTCAAAAATGGAAGTCCTTAGATGACTCTCTGAAAAGAACCTCGGTGTTTGCGGATTTCGTAAAAATAGTAGAGAACTCCGAAACCCTCCTATTGAGTACTTTGAACGAGATGAAAAACTTTGCCGAAAATGTACTCCAGACGGTGACAGAGCTAACAGAGGTCCAGAAAGACTACACCGAAAAGATTCGGAAGCTCACAGCACTTAAATCTAACTATGAATCCGCTCAGAACCTATTTATAGAAAAAGATTCCTCGCTTATTCCATACAGGACGAAAATGGCTTCTTTGATCACTCTAAACGAAGTTGAGTATCGTCAGCAAGAAGTTCGGGAACTTGAAAGTCTGTCGGGAAGAAACCTTTCAAGGTACGAGCTCCAGCTTCGAAAGGCGAGAGAAGCCATCAATGGCTTCATATTCGCTTTTCAGCTTTCAGAAAACGATAAACGTTTTCTGAAAGACTCCATCAACGAATTCGTATGGATTTCAAATTTCAAAACATTCGTTGACAGATTCGAAAGCTTGAAAAGCAAATTGCCGAAGCTGTTTGAAGAAATGAGTGCTCTCATAAAGGATTTTGAGTCTAACTATCGAGAACTCCTGTACACCCGCTTCAACGGTGTTTTTGTTTCCTCCTCAACCCTTGATAGACTCTACGATCTGGTGAAACTCGATTACGCAAACCAGGTCAGCGGGCATCTGGGAACCGTTGTGAGATACGCCGGCGATCTCATCTACGATTTTCCTCTCAAATCTGCAACACGGAACGCCTTCAAGAAAATTGAAGGATGGCTTTACAAGCTTGGTGAGCTCTGGAAGCAGAAACCAAAACATCATTTTCTCAGATGGGTTCTTAATTCCGTCATAGTCGCGGGTACAGTATCAATAATAACCACCGCGGTTTGTGCTGTGGCGGCCTATCCGTTCAGCAGGATGAGGTTTCCAGGAAGAAAATACGGTATCCTTTCGCTCTTAATCATCCAGATGTTCCCAGGGGTCATGTATATGGTTGCGCTCTATGGTCTTCTAAACCTCCTTGGAAAGTTCCTTCCGTGGCTGGGACTTGACTCGCTTGGAGGCTTGATCTTCGTCTATCTGGGCAATATCGCGTTCAACATGTACCTGATAAAAGGCTTCT
Source organism: Thermotogae bacterium (assembly GCA_003538775.1). Classification (GTDB taxonomy): domain Bacteria; phylum Thermotogota; class Thermotogae; order UBA12178; family UBA12178; genus UBA12178. The sequence continues at coordinate 4,766 of DPRG01000105.1, read as the reverse complement.
ACGACACCATACCGGATTCCATGGAAGAAGCCGCGATGATCGATGGTGCCACGCGCTTTCAAACTTTCTACAAAATAGTGATACCCTTAGCTAGCCCCATCCTAGCGGTTGTGGTGATATTAACATTCATGGGAACCTTCAACGAATTCGTTCTGGCGCGTATAATACTTCAGGATACATCCAACTACACTTACGCGGTTGGACTCTGGACTTTCGCTGTTGGACCTTACGAAACCGAATGGGGTATATTCACAGCGGCCGCATTAGTGGGAATGGTACCAATGCTGGTACTATTCTTATCCCTTCAGCGGTTTTTGATCAGCGGCCTCACGAGAGGAGCGGTGAAAGGATGAAAAAATCGAAACTGGATGAGTTTAAGGAATTCCGAGAACGTATGAATGAGAAGATAATGGAACTCGGCACCATAAACACCAAACGCTTTTTCAATCTGGATTCAGCGGTGTACAAAGATGGTGCTCTTCCCGCAAAAACAAAAGAATTACTTGGACTCGTTGCCTCCATGGTGCTGCGTTGTGATGACTGCATCACATATCATATAATTCAATGTGTGAAATGTGGCGTGACAAACGAAGAATTCTTTGAAGCGTTCGATGTAGCACTGATAGTGGGTGGCTCCATTGTGATACCTCATTTAAGAAGAGCCGTAGACACGCTGATGAAAATAAGAAATCAGGAAGGAGGGATAGATACATGAGCAGGTACTTTGCACAAATAGTTGAAGTCAGGGCAAGAGAAGTTCTTGATTCCCGTGGAAATCCAACTGTCGAGGCCGAGGTGCATCTGGACGACGGCATTGTGGGAAGCGCCATAGTGCCGTCTGGTGCTTCAACAGGCAAGTTCGAAGCATTAGAACTCCGTGACGGAGGTACCCGTTATCTGGGAAAAGGCGTGGAAAAAGCTGTACAGAACATCGTTGAAGTGATTGCGCCCAAGCTGGTTGGCATGAACGTTTTCGATCAGGTGGCAATAGACAAACTGATGCTGGAACTTGACGGAACTCCAAACAAATCAAAACTCGGTGCGAACGCCATACTCGCGGTTTCCATGGCTGCAGCCACCGCTGCTGCTGAAAGCCTCGGTGTAGAGCTCTACGAGTATCTCGGAGGTGTCAACGCTAAAACTCTACCCGTTCCGTTTATGAATATCGTCAACGGTGGAAAGCACGCGGATAACAATCTGGACATACAGGAATTCATGATCGTTCCGGCAGGTGCTCCAACCTTCAAAGAAGCTCTCAGATACGGCGCGGAGGTCTTCCATACTCTGAAGAAAATCCTCCACGATGAAGGACACGTAACCTCTGTTGGCGACGAAGGTGGATTCGCGCCAAATCTGAAGAACAACGAAGAAGGCATAGTTTACATCATAAAAGCCATTGAAAAAGCCGGATATAAGCCAGGAGAAGACATCTATATAGCCCTTGACTGTGCTGCAAGCTCTTTCTACGATGCTGAAAAGAAGGCTTATCTGGTAGATGGCTCCTACAAAACTTCGCAGGAACTCATAGAGTATTATGTCAACCTCATCGAGAAATACCCGATCATAAGCATTGAAGATCCGTTCGACGAAGAAGATTGGGACGCTTTCGTGGAATTCACGAAGAAGGTCGGAACGAAGGTACAAATTGTGGGAGACGATCTGTACGTTACAAACCCAGAGCGGCTGAAGAAAGGAATAGAACTGGGAGCTTCCAACTCGATACTCATCAAGCTCAACCAGATTGGATCCGTCACAGAGACTCTTGATACCATTGAACTCGCCAAGACAAACAACATGACGTGCGTCATTTCACACAGGTCTGGTGAAACCGAAAACACCTTTATTGCAGACTTGGCAGTCGCTACCAACGCCGGTATGATCAAAACTGGTTCTCTGAGCCGGAGCGAGCGAATCGCAAAATACAACAGACTTCTTAGAATTGAAGAAGAACTCGGTGAAGCAGCGGTGTACCCTGGCAAATCCGCTTTCTATTCCATCAGGTGATCGAATGAAAAGCGAAAGAATCCTCCCGGGCGTTTTCCGCCCGGGATTGTTGTTCTTGATATCTTTTCTAATAACGATTTGTTCAGAAATTGGGCTGTCCCAAATCGTTTTCAACAGGATCGAAACCTCTAATTTTGAGATATTCTTCACCCCAGAAAGCGAAGAAGCAGCCCTGGAACTATACGAAAGGGCGGAGCAAGTATATTCAAAGGTGAGCGACTTTTTGGGCTACACTTTAGATGAAAAAGTCCGGGTTTATGTGGTCCGCGACCATGACTACGTCAATGCATACGCTGATCCTGCTTTCAACAGCATTGTGATATATCCCAACATCCCTTCTGGAGCCCTCCACTTTGTAACACCCGACTTCGAAAGCTGGATGGAATTTGTTTTCACTCATGAGCTTATACATATCTTCATTGGAAACCGCCTATCATGGTATTTCAAACCTTTTTCGATATTTGGACAACCCGTAGCCAGATCTCTTCAGGCTTTATTCATCCCGATGTACATACAGGAAGGCGCCGCTGTGTATGGAGAGACAAGGCTCAGCAGAAGCGGCAGACTCCGCTATCCATTCTTTCTCTCCCTTCAGGAAGTCGCTCACGACGGTCTGGGCTACGCCGGTGGAGCAGATACAAGGTATCAATCACTCGGAGGACTATCTTACGTTCAGGGATCATCCATCCTCTACTTTCTCAGCATGGAATACGGAGAAAAAACCATGCTTAAAATAGTGAAAGCCTTCCTTGACAATCCACTTGCAGGTTTTGGAACTGCCATATCAAAAACCCTTGAAAAACCATCTTCCATGGTAATAGCTCAGTGGAGACGATGGATCGAAGAGAGAACTCAAAAGCGTTTTTCAGAACACGTTTTTCCGGATATGCAAGAAGGCTGGATGCTGAGACCTCTTCAAAACGGAGATTTTGCCTTCGTCGATATGGAAGGAATCCACATAGGCTCAAAGATCGTTCCGGTCGCTGGGCTTATGGACTACAGCGTTTCACAGGGTGGACGACTGGCGATCATAAAGCTCTTTCAGCAGAACTCTCATGTTTGGCATTCTCTGATAGTTGAAGGAAGACTCGTCGATTACCACACGGTCGATATAGCCTGGAAAGACGACGAACACCTCTGGGCAATAAAGCAAGACGGAAATGGGCGAAGATATCTTTTAGAGTACATTCTGGAGGATTCTTCTGTATCTAAAAAGACCCTCATAACTTCTTCCTCCGAGTTCCTCCCATTAGAGCTTGCAGATGGAAATCCCGCTTACATGGTCGCGCGCTACAAAGGACAAATAGACCTTTTTCTTTATGATGAAACAACCGGTCAAATCCTCAATATCACAAACGATGAGAAATCTGAAGAAAATCCTTCCTTTTCTCAACGTTCAAATGCCGTTTGTTTTTCAGCACCCAACAACTCCGAAACTTCTATTTATCTGCTCAAACAGAAAGAATCAGGCTACGAAAGCTTCAAAATCCTGACCACAAGTCTTGCGGTGACCGATCCCATATTAATGAATGATAGGATTCTTCTCTCGTACGTATCCAGAGACGGTTTAAGACACATAGGCAAATCAAAAATCGCTCCCCAAAATGCTGAAGAACAAAAGCTTTTAAAACCTGTACCAATTCAAAATTCGCCGGCTTCTTCCAAAAATACAACTACTATGCAAAAGTTTATATCCGTTCCGAAATTGCGCTTCTGGATACCCTTCGCGCTGCTTCACGAAGAAACGTTGACACCCGCTATAGCATTCGGCTTTGTGGACGATTACAACATGAGCTTTATCATCCCGATCTTTACGAGCTCTGGTATATCTTGCCTTGCGGGATACCTTAAAAACCCTTCCCTGTTCTTATGGCTTGGCCCTCAGCCACAGGCAATTATGGAATGGCGGTTCGAAGAGCCTGCCTCTCTTACAGGTAACAGCCTCACCTTAACCCTGTACTACAGAAGTACACAACCTGGCTTAGGTTTATCCTATCGGATAGGAAAAATCTCCACCCGCTATTTTTCCGCGCCAAAGCTCGCCCTCGACTTTTCAAATGAAGGTATAAAAACGAAGTTTTACGAACGACTTGGCAACACCATCACATGGATAGGTACCAGTTCAAAAGAATCGGAAGTAATCTTCACAGGTTTCAGAAGTCCTCTGACGCTTTTGGATGTTCATACAACATTCGGATACGCTTTCCTCGACGCTCTTGATCTCGGTGGAGAATTGAAAATAGAAAACGATGGACAATGGGAGGTAAAATCCTCCCTCTTCCTTCATGGTGCAATCCATTACTTTCTCAACTTTACGGCAGAAGCAGGAGTTAGATACGATGGAAGAACGATTAGTCCCGTTTTTAAAATCAACCTTGGACCGTTTTGAGATATATCCTACATAGAGCCTGCAGGGCGCTAAAGCAAGCACTCATACAAACGATCGCCGGGTTGTGAGGTTTTTCTACCTTCTTCTCCACAAAAACGCGCGTGATCACACGACCTTCACGAGCGCTGAGCGACTTTTTCGTCTCTCCCCTTATCACACATTTCGGTTTCTAAGTCTTGCGAAGTGCAGAGCGAACGCTTACGCAAACAATTACCGAGTCACATGGATGTGGTGAGATGTTGCCTCTTTACCTCTTCCTGTTCCAGCATAGAGCTTTTACAGTCTTGCGGAGCTCCGAAGCAAGCTCTCGTACAAACGATCGCCGAGCCGTAGGTTTTTGGCCACCCTTTTCCTACAAAACGCACGTGATCAC
>DPRG01000135.1 GCA_003538775.1 Thermotogae bacterium | reverse complement strand
CTATGGGTAAAGAGCCCGCGGACCTTTTGGTAAAAAACGCGCGGGTGGTAAACGTCTTTAGTGGGGAGATTGAAAAAACCAACATAGCGATCTACAGGAAGCGAATCGCGGGTCTGGGGGACTACACGGAAGGCAAACGGGTGATCGATCTCAAGGGGGCGTACGTGGTACCGGGATTGATCGATGCTCATCTGCATGTTGAAAGCTCCATGGTTGATCCTGTGGAGTTTGCCAGGGCTGTTTTGACACGTGGGACAACGACGATCATCGCTGATCCTCACGAGATAGCCAACGTGATGGGTTTGAAGGGTGTGGAATACATGATCAACTACACCGAGGGAATACCGTTGAACATGTATGTGATGATGCCCTCATCCGTGCCTGCTACCGATAAAGAAACGAGTGGAGCCCAGCTCAGAGTCGCCGACATGATCGGCTTTCTTGAAAAACACCCCCGGGTTCTGGGTCTGGGAGAGGTGATGAACTATCCTGGCGTTTTGAATGCTTCCAGCGAATTGATCACCATGATAGAGCTCTTCCGACACAAGTACAAGAAGATCGACGGACATGCTCCAGGACTCAGTGGAAAGGATCTCAACGCTTATATTTGTGCTTTTATCCGCTCGGATCACGAATCCACAACCCCCGATGAAGCGCTTGAAAAGGTGTCTCGAGGGATGCAGGTTTTGATAAGAGAAGGTAGTGTGGCGCGAAACATGGACGATCTTATAGGGATTGTGACGCCGATGAACCACTATTTCTTCTCTTTTTGTACCGATGATAAACACCCTGGTGACATTCTCGATGAGGGCCATATAGATCACATGATAAGAAAAGCTGTAAAGGCGGGCATCGATCCTGTTGTGGCAATAAGGATGGCCACGATAAACACTGCAAGGCATTATGGCTTGAGAAGCATGGGCGCCGTAGCTCCAGGATACAAGGCGGATTTTGTTGTTACAGAATCCCTGAAGGATTTCTGGCCTAAATTGGTAGTCAAGGATGCGAGAGTGGTTGCGCAGGATGGAAAACTGATGGTGGAGATATCGGGCAGAAAGGACAGTATACCCGATCTTAGCAGCACTTTTGTATGTGATCCGTTGAAAGTGGAAGAGTTAAGGTTGAAAAGAAAAGAGGGGAAAATAAGGGTGATAGAGGTTTCTGAGAAAGATGTTCTCACATATCAGTTGATAACAGAGCCGAAGGTCGAAGATGGGTTGATTGTCAGCGACACTTCAAGGGATATACTGAAGGTGTCGGTGATAAGCCGATACACCAAACGAAGCATGACCACAGGATTTGTAAAGGGTTTCGGATTGAAAAGAGGGGCTCTCGCCACTTCTGTTGGTCACGACTCTCACAATCTATGCGTGGTTGGAGAAAACGATCTTGACATGGTGGTAGCGGCCAACAGGGTGATGGAGATGGGCGGTGGAATGGTTGTAGCGAACGATGGCAAGGTGGTTGGCGAGCTTCCACTGGATGTGGCTGGCCTCATGTCTTCACTCGGTATGGAAGAGGTGGCGAATAAGATAAATCTGTTGAAGCGCATATCGCACGATCTGGGTGCAACCTTACATGATCCCTTCATGACCCTGTCATTCGTTCAGCTGGCGGTTATTCCGGAGTTGAGAATAACGGATAGAGGTCTGGTGGATGTGGAAAGAGGAGAGTTCGTTGATCTCTTCGTTTAGTTTTATGGGGTGAGAACGTTGTCAGACGTTCTGCTCAGGGTGGTAGGCATCACAAAGTGCTTTGGCAGTGTTGTTGCCAACGAAAACGTGACCTTTGAGGTGAAGGCCGGAGAGATACATTCTCTTCTTGGAGAAAACGGTGCGGGTAAAACGACGTTGATGAACATACTCTACGGCCTTTATACGCCCGATTCTGGATATATCGAGATCGACGGAAAGAGAGTGAATGTCGATTCGCCCGCTGTTGCGATAGGGCATGGCGTGGGAATGGTGCAGCAGCATTTCGCACTCGTCCCTTCTTTCAGCGTTGCAGAAAACGTGCTTCTTGGAACAAGGGATTGGTTTTTTAGGAATGATCCGGAGAAAATCCGAAAGATAGAGAAGCTGGTTGAACGTCTCGGGATGGATCTGGATGTGAAAGTGCCTGTATGGAGGCTTTCGGTAGGTCAGCGCCAGCTTGTGGAGATCCTGAAGCTTCTTTATCGAAACGTCAGACTCATCATCCTTGACGAGCCTACCAGTGCTTTGTCTCCGGGAGAAGTGGAACGCCTTCTTCTTTTGATGGAATCGATGAAGTCGCAGGGAAAAGGGATAGTATTCGTTACGCACAAACTCGGAGAGGTTAAGAGAGTAGCGGATACGGTAACCGTGATGAGAAGAGGTAAGGTAGTGCTTTCAGGACCCGCGTCGAATTACAGTGTTCAGGAACTTGCCGAAGCAATGGTGGGATCTTATGAACCAGAGAACAGGCTGGTGGAGGATCACTGGATAACCAACGAAGAGGTCTTAAGGTTGGCGGACCTCGACATACCTTCAGACTCTGGGACTCTGCGAATAAAAGGATTGAATCTATCGGTAAATGCGGGTGAGGTAGTTGGTATTGCCGGCGTGGAAGGAAACGGGCAGAAGGAATTCGTAGAGTCTTTGATGGGCTTAAGACTTCTTCTTCGAGGTAAGGTTATCATAAAAGGAGAGTCTTTTTCGCATCTTAACCCTAAAACGGTTAGAGATTACGGTGTAGCCTACATCCCCGAAGATCGCTTTTATGCGGGTTTGGTAAGAGACATGAACGTTATGGAAAATCTTATATTGAACGTATATCGAAAGCCGCCGTTTTCAAAGGGATGGGTGCTTAACCGTCGAAGGGCCGAAGAGAATGCAATTACTTTGGTGAAGCGTTATGATATAAAACTCGCTTCCATCCAGCAACCCGTGAAACTATTATCAGGTGGAAATGCTCAGAAGGTGGTAGTGGCCAGGGAATTTCAGGTATCTCCTGTTTTGCTCATAGCTGTCAATCCAACCCAGGGCCTGGATGTTCGTTCCACAAAACAGGTTCATGAGCTGATAGCTGAGCGTGCCAGGAACGGGACGGCGGTCTTGCTGATTTCAACTGATCTTCAGGAAATTCAATTGCTTTCTCACAGGGTCCATGTCTTTTACAACGGGAAGCTGTCGAAACCGTTAAAACCCGATCAGCATTCGGAAATCTCAAATCTCATGCTTGGCATAGGATGGGACGATCAGCCGACAGATGAGCATACTAACGCATACTCAAAAAAGAACGAGCATCAGAGAGATAATGGCGAATAATCATTTACCACTTGACGAGATAGGGGATTTTGGTGTATAATCATCGCCAAGAAGTGTCCCCCTCCTGTCCCCCTCCCTTGACATACAGATCGGGCGCCGAAAGGCGCCTGTTTTTATGCGGAAAATCTCAGGGTGCTATAATCTATGCCGAGGTGATGCATATGCTGAAGGAGAAGATAAGGGAAGATATGAAAGATGCCATGAAGAAACGAGAAGAAGTTCGCCTTCGCGCATTGAGACTTTTGATCAACGCCATAAAGCAGTTCGAAGTTGATCAGATGAAAGAAGCCTCTGATGAAGATATACATGTGATTGTTTCAAAGGAAATAAAAAAGCGTCAGGAATCTATAGAGGCTTACGAAAAAGCCGGCCGGACGGATCTGGCTGAAGAAGAGAAACAGGAGCTCGAGGTCCTTTCACAATACCTGCCCAAACAGCTTACTGACGAAGAAATAAGAGCCGAAGCGATGAAGGTGATCGACCAGGTTGGAGCGCGATCACCGGCTGACCTCGGAAAGGTCATGCGCGAGCTGATGCCCAAATTGAAAGGCCGCGCAGATGGCAAGAAAGTGAACAGGATCGTAATGGAGCTTTTAAATAATTAGCAACTTATTTCTGTTTTCTCTTTTCAGCTCCTAAAGACTTCTTCACCTTCTATAAAGACCCTTTCAACCCTTGCGCTCATGTCAAAGGGATGTTTGTTCCAGACAACGAGGTCGGCATCTTTACCGGCCTCTATGGAGCCAATTCTGTCATCAAGCCCAAGGATTCTGGCAGGGTTTATGGTTAGCATGCGAAGGATGTCCGCTTCTTTCGCACCGTATCGCATTGCTACAGCGGCCTGCACGTTGGTGTGTTCAAGGTGTATCACTGGATGATCACACATGAGTGCCGCGAGAACACCCTTTTCATTCAGTATGCGCACAGATTCATAACTCAGATTCTTAAGCTCTACCTTCGATCTGAAGCTGAGAAGAGGACCTATAACGAGAGGAACCCCTTTTGAACGGATGTAATCGGCGATGAGATATCCCTCTGTCGCATGTTCTATAACCAGATCGAAACCGAATTCTTCCGACAGTCTTATGGCTGTAAGGATATCGTCCTTTCTGTGCGCGTGTATGCGCGCGGGTATCTTCTTTCTCAAAACAAGTTCACCGACTTCCATGGCTATGTCCATTTCAGCGAAAGGTTTGCCTTCTTTTTCGGCAGCTTCTTTTTTTGCCATGTAATTTTTAACTTTGGTGAAATAAGCACGGATGATTGCGGCATTGCCTAATCTTGTGGAAGGTTGTTTATTGGACGATCCGTAGACTCTCTTTGGATTTTCTCCAAGGGCCATTTTCAAGCCAGCGGGAGCTTGAACGATCATCTCATCAACGATCCTCGAACGGAATTTGAATACAGCACCCTGCCCGCCAACCGGGTTGGCGCTGCCCGGAACCACCATGACCGTTGTGACACCTCCGGAAAGCGCCCGGTCTATGGCGGCATCATCTGGATTGAAAGCGTCTACAACTCTCACCTGAGCGGTTATGGGATCTGTGGCTTCGTTTCCGTCTTGATAATAGAACGTTCCAACGCTTTCTTCCATTATGCCTATGTGTGAATGAGCATCCACGAAACCCGGGAAAAGATATTTCCCTCTTAGGTCAATCACTTCTGCGTTCGAATCCTCGATGTTCTCGGCCACTTTTTCGATCTTTCCATCCTTTACCAGCACATCTCCCACAAAAGGCTCTGAAGTGATAGGATAGACCGTGGCTCCCTTTAACAGCAGCTCCATGTTCTGCACCTCCACTTGGGAATGTTTTTATCGATTCTTTCTATGCTATTATACATGCTGACGTCATAATTGTGAGGTATCCTAATTAAATGGGAGTGTCCGAAAATGGAACGGCTGCCACTGCTTATAACCGCAACTTTGCAGTTTACAACTCGATTGGGAATGAATCTACTGCTCCAGTTCAGACTTCGAGAACTGGGCGCCCCGCTTTTTGTTGTTAGCCTTCTTTCTTCAGTTCGCGGAGGTACCTCCACTTTGATGTCGCCCATCTGGGGTTCGATATCCGACAAAACTGGAAGGCGAAAATTCATTTTAATGGTGAGTGCTCTTGGTACTGCGGCTTTTACTTTTTTGTACCTCTTCGCATACAACCCCTGGCAGCTTTTGTTCATAGCAGCCGCTGTGGCGGTCTTTTCAAGTGGCTTCAACCCGGTAGCCATGGCCTTGAGCACAGAATACACATCAAAGAATTCCTCACACGTCCGAGAATTGTCGTTGCTAAATTCTTCGAATTCCCTCGGAATGCTTCTTAGCAGAATCATTGTGGGTTCACTCCTTGCTTATTTCGCCGTTAAGAGCGCGATTGGAATTTTTGTCGCTCTGACTGTATTGGCGATCATCCCGGTTTTTTTCATAAAAGAATCGTCAGAAAAGATTGTAGAAGCCAAAAAGGCGAAGAAGAGCATCTGGGGAAACTTCAAAGATGTTAAAAACATGATGAAGAGAAGTGGTCTCTGGGCCATTTATGTTTCTTCTTTTTTGAGACAGTTCGGAACATCCGGAACACTATCACTGGCTGCAATCTATCTTACAGAAGAACTCGGTATGAGTAAATCAGCCGTTGGTTTTATAGCAGCTATAAATCCGCTCTTTCAGATACCGTCGCATCTGCTCTTTGCAAAAGTGATAGAAAAAACGCGTGCAAAGCTTGTTGCAGTGATCGGCATGATGCTTTCAGCGGGTGTTGCATTCTTCTTCCTCATAGGAAAAACGCCTCTGGAGATAGGCATGGCGTACGCTTGTCTCGGAATAGCATTCGGAGCATTCATAAACGGTGCGAGCGTCTTTATCGCGGAAGCGACGGTTATCAACGAAAGAGCAAGAGCACTGGGATTGTTAAATTCTTTCAGGCAGATAGGTTTCATGGTAGGTCCTGTAGTTGCGGGTATTCTCGCTACTGTCTCCTATAAGCTTCTTTTTTCCTTCATGATAGGTATCACCATTGCAGGAGGGCTGTTAACGGCTCTCTTCGCGAAAGAGGAATGAGGAAAACCTTCCACATCATAAAGAAAGATAGAACCGATCACACGGCTTCTTCGCTTGTATCAACAAAGCACCACACAAAGAAAGGGAAGAGAATGTTCCAGTATGAAGTTTTCGCAGTTGTACCATGCTTTCCTTCTCGCAAGCACTCACAAACGATCGCTACCAGAAGGAAAGTGAAGAGTGTTCCAGCGTGAAGTT
>DPRG01000005.1:4101-25975 GCA_003538775.1 Thermotogae bacterium | reverse complement strand
GCCCTTTTTTTCGAACACACTCAGACGAAGGTTTTATAGGCGACCAGCGAAGATCGATGTTAACATTTAAACGAGAGGAGAGGATGAGGCTATGCATTTGCTGATATTGGCAACCATTTTTATAGGTTTTGTAGGTCTTTTGGTGAAGCGTAACCTTGTGATGAAGATCATCTCCATGGATGTAATGGGAACCGGGGTGATTTCGTTTTTCGTCTATCTTTCTTCTCGATCGGCACGAGTCCCACCGATTGTTGTGGATCCAAACGTGGAATTCCACATCGCCGATCCCGTTCCACAGGCGGTCATACTCACCGCGATAGTGATAGGTTTTTCTATCCTCGCCATACTTCTCGTTTACGTGATGATTCTGTCAAAACGTTTTGCCACACTTGATACCGAACGGATAGAAAGGCGGATGAGGAATTGGAACAGATAACGATACTGCTCATAGTAGTAATGCCTTTTATTCTGGGTTCTTTCATGTTTTTCTTCAAAAAGAGAGGATACCTTCTCGCAGGAATTTTTATTTCAAGTATCACAACGTGTTTGGTGGCACTCATGTTTTTAAAGATGGGCATTCAGACTAAACACACCATTACTGGATTGTACGGTGTAGAAGTGATTTTCGACCGCATATCCTCGGTTTTTCTTCTAACGAGCGGGATCGTCATGCTGCTGGTCAGCATCGATTCTGTGAAAGACGAAGAGATTGACGAATTCAGACCCATGATTCCTGTACTGATGGCTGCGATGAACGCCTCTTTTGTGAGCTTCGATTTCTTCAACGTATATGTAACACTGGAACTGGTAACTATAGTTGCCTTTATACTGATAGGCGCCCGAATGCTTGTAAAAAGACTCTGGGGAGGCATAAAATACCTCCTTGTGGGAAATACGGGTATGCTCTTTTATCTTCTTGGCGTTGCTCTCTATTACCAGGATACAGGTACCTTCAGCATGTCTGCCGCAAAAGACGCTCCTGTGATTTCCCTGGCAATGATGACAATTGGTCTTTTTATAAAAGGTGGGGTTTTTTTAAGTGGCCTCTGGCTTCCAGATGTACATGGGGAAGCCTCCACGCCAATTTCAGCGCTTCTCTCTGGTGTCGTGGTAAAAACAGGTATCTATCCCCTTTTGAGAATTATAGATATTAATCCGAGTTTTGGAAAAGTCATCACCATATTCGGGCTGTTGAGCGCTTTACTGGGAGCTTTTCTTGCGTCATTCGAAAGAGATTCAAAACGTACTCTCGCGTTTTCCACGGTTTCTCAGGTGGGCTACTCCCTTTCACATCCTGTGTTTGGGGCGTTTTACGTTTTTGCACACGGAATGTTGAAATCCTGGCTCTTCTTGAGAGTAGGGAAGCTGAAAAGTCGCGATTTCACTGAACTTCAAAGCAAGGGTGTTCCGCTCAAAGTATGGATTTCAATATTGATACCGTCACTTGCTCTATCTGGTATTCCATTCCTTGGTACTCACACGATTAAAAGTTTAATGGTACATCAAATGGGCGGATGGCAGAGGGTCACTTTTTATGCCTCTGGTATCCTCACAGCCGCGGTTTTTGCCAGATTCGTTTTTCTTCCACCGAGAAAAATTCCCTTGGAAGGGAAGAGGGAGAAGATTCCTCTCTTCGTAGATGTTCTTTACTTCCTCTTCCTTCTGTTGTTAGATATAATCTTGAGAATCTTTAGAATCGATGGATTTGAAAAGCTATCTTTGACTTTATTAACAATAGGAGCCGGATGGGTGATCTATTTGATTTTGAGAAAAACCGCAGGGCCGGATCTTCGCACGTTTGAAAACATCGATCATCTAATAGGATTGAGTATTGTCGTCCTGTTGCTGCTTTTGGTATTTGGAGGGGTGCTGGTTTGGTAATATTTGTTTTGCTCACCATAGTATGGATGTTGATCATTGGTGATGCCGGGTTTCTTGAAATACTAATAGGTATAGGTATTTCCATCATTGTCGCTCGAAGTATAGAGCTTCCAGTTGGGTTTCTGGAGTTTTGCCGTTCGATTCCAAGATTTTTTATCGCCATGGCAAAGGCGTACGTAGAGTCTTTTCAATTGTTACTGAACCCCGGCTTGCACGAAGAATACCGGGTTGTATCAAAGAGGTTTGATTCTTCCTGGGAATCTGTGATGGAAGTTTTCGAGGTGACGGTGACACCCAGAAAGATTCTGGTTGACATGGAGGAAGACGGTTACCTTGAACACGTGCTTGAAGAGGTGAAGAAAGATGGTAGCTGAATTTGTAATGTTGACGATTTTGATGCTCGCCATATATCTCACAGCGGTTTCATCATTGCGTTCAAGAGATACAGGAGAAAAACTCATGATCTTCGCGAGTCTTTCAACGAAGATCGCCATTTTCATGGTGGCGGTTGGGACGATTGAGAAGCAAGTCAATCTGGTGATCGTGGGGGCATTGTATCTTATGATTTCAGGTGCAAGTGTGATATTGCTCTCTTATTTTTTAGGGAGGAAAGAAAGGTGAGCGTTCTTTCAGCTGCAATCTTATACACCGGAGTGTTTTTCTGGTTGTTTGGAACCTTATACCTTTTTTCAAAGAAAGCTCCTGTGACGAAATTACACTTTCTCGGTATTTCGGATACACTGGGCTCGTTTCTGATTGTCCTTGGGCTTATCGCAAAGTCCCCTGAAATGTGGCGGCCCCTGACGCTTGTCCTGGTCTCCGCTATATCATGGGGACCTGTGTTGACTCACATGATTGCACGGGCCATGATATGGAAAAGGAGATTTTGAAAATGGACTGGATGGATGCGTTGATCATAGGCCTTTTGCCTTTGACGGCTTTGATCACCGTATTGCAGAGAAAACTCCTTCACGGCATTATTGCGAGGGGTATGTTTGGACTTTCTGCTTCGCTCGTTTACGCCTTTCTTGGAGCCCCAGACGTCGCTGTAACGGAAGCACTTATGGGAGCGCTGCTCGTTACATTCCTGTACGTTGTTGTTGTGAAATCAACCGGGGTGCTGAGGGTGGGTTTTATGACTCTCCATCCCATGATCGAAGAGATTAACGGAGAAACAGAGGGTCTCGAAGCTGATATACTGAAGACATTTTGCAGGGAATACCATCTCAAAAGCGAATTCCACAAATTCGATGATGAAAAGGAAATGGAAGAGGCTTTGAAAGAAGGCAGAATCGATGTAGCGTGTGGAGGACTTATGGCCGATTTCGGTAGGAAGGACTTTCAAACAATCCCCTTTCTTCCCACCAGAGAGTTACATCTGCGTTCGAATAACGCAAAGGTCGATCTGTTGAGGGCACGAGCATTGATATACAGCGGCAAACTCAATCCCGAAGAGATTGTGCCGGGGAAGGAAGCATGGTATGTATTTGTGATAAGCAGAGATTCTTCCGATCTTGTCGCTTTATTCAGAGAGTTCATGGAAACTCACCGAGAAGCGCTGGAAAATCTTATTAAGAAACATCTTGGGGGTGCTCCTGAATGAGCAAACTAAAACCCCTTGTTCTCATTTTCTATTCCATATGTGGGTTGATGGTTCTTCTAATTGTAGCGGGTATGACTCCCTCTCTTAACCCCAACTATCCAGAAACTTTGAAAGCTCTGATAGAAGAATCTTCTGTTCCAAACCTCACGGCTACAATATATTTAAAGAATCGTCTTTACGACACCATCTTCGAGGTGTTTGTTTTCAGTATTGCTGTGAGCGGGGTATGGCTTTATATGAAGAAATTAGAAAGTACTGAAGAGATCGTTTTCATCTCCGAAACGCCCGCCGTTATATCTGGGCGTATCGCTGCCGCGCTCTCCTTTATAATAGGTGTTCATCTGGCCCTCTGGGGTCATCTCTCGCCAGGTGGAGGATTCGCGGCAGGAGTTGCGGGTGGGACGGGGCTTGTGCTCACAGCGATAACAGGTGATCTGGAAAAAACATGGCGACGTTACGAAGCTCTAAAGTTAGAAGCCGTTGAAAAGTTCGTGTTGATGATCATTCCGGTGATGTTCATTTTGATGATCGCGGGCTATGATTTACCGGAAGGGCGTTTTGGGCATGTGCTGAGCGGAGGCAGTATTCCCCTGCTGAATCTGCTGATCTTTTTCAAAGTTATGGTGGGGACCTGGCTCGTATCTTATGTTTTCATAAAACACAGAGGTATTCTATGATGAAAGCCCTCATCGTAGATGGTTATGTAGATGAACCCGCTCTTCTTGGAGTACCGCCTTACGTGTCCACCTATCCAAGATACATCGCCGGTGCTTTTTTGCATGCGGGAATTGAGGTCGAGTATCTGACAATAGACCAGATACGAGAAGAATCACGCTGGTTGGAACCTTCGGAATACGACTATATGGTGATCATCGCAGGGCTTTCAGTTTCTGGACATTATATGGGTGGCACTCCTATTACCCTCACGGAACTGAAAAAACTGGTACAGACAAATCCTTATCCGCGGAAATTTTTGATCGGGCCAATCGGGCTTGGCTACTCGTTGAAGGGTGGAACAACAGCGCTGTCGACACAACTGGAAGAAATTGAATTTCTACCTTCGAACAATCTCAGACTCCTCTGGGAGCGGATAAACGGGCGCACATTTGAAGGCGGAGAGTATGAATTCATCGACCTGGTTGCTCCTGCTGGTGCGGAGATACTAAAAAAACATCCAAGGTTTCCAAACGTGATCTGTGAACTCGAACTGAGTAGAGGTTGTGAGCGAAGGGACGGCTTTTGCTCCTTTTGCACAGAACCTCTAATCTGGGGGAGGTTTACAAGCAGACCTCTTGAAGGTTTGATCAGAGAGGTTAAAGCACTTTCGAATGTGGGTGTTAAAGCGTTCCGTTTTGGGAGGTCTGCCAATATCTTCGCGTACGGGGAGAAAAACGGAAAGCCCGATCCGCTGATCTTCGAAGAGTTATTCAGCGAAGTGTCGCGTTTTCAGCCGGAAGTTTTACATTGTGACAACGCCAATCCAGCATATATGTATAAACACAGAAAAGCCGTGGAAAAGATGCTGGAAACCATTGTTCGTTACAACACTCCTGGCGACGTACTGTCTTTCGGAGTGGAGAGCTTTGATCCCGAGGTCAGAAGATTGAACAACATTCAGGGTGATCCAGAGGAGATCCTGGAAGCTGTCAGAATGGTAAACGCCGCTGGCGCGAGCAGAGTGTACGGCATCCCCAGGCTTCTTCCTGGGATAAACATCCTCGGGGGTCTTTATGGCGAAAGCGAAAAAACTTATGATATAAACTACAGATGGCTAAAAAGGATAAGCGATGAAGGGCTACTTTTGCGAAGGATCAACATACGTCAGGTGATGATTTTCTCCTCAACGACGCTTTACCGTTTGAACGCGGGTAAGTATAGGAGTAGAAAGTATCTTTCCGCATTCAAGCGTTTCAAAGAACGTGTGAGAAGCGAAATCGATCTTCCAATGATGAAGAAAGTCTTTCCCACTGGAGCCGTACTCAGAAGCGTTCACAGAGAAAAGAAACAGGGTGATATAACTTACGGTAGGCAGCTGGGTTCTTACCCGGTCCTTGTAGGAGTACCAGAGTGGAAAGAAGAAGATGGAAACATCGTTGACGTGATAATAGCAAATCATGGCCCAAGATCAGTCACCGGTATAGTGAAAGGGCGGAGCTTAAACAGAGCTGGTTATAAAGAAATCATCGCTGTAGAAGGCATTGGAAAAAAGAGAGCGGAAAAGCTCATCATATCCAGGCCCTTTAGAAACTGGGAAGAGGTTGAAAGGATAGTAGAAGATACAGAAACCTTAGAAAATCTGCGCAAGATCTTTTCGCTGGAGGGGTAAAGATGCTGTTCATGATAAGGTTCGCCGAGATAGCGCTTAAGGGAAAAAACAAAAAGATGTTTCTTGATAGATTGAGAGAAAATCTCATCTCCACGCTTGGCAGACATGTAAAGGTGCGTGTTGAACATGATCGTTTATACGTTGATGCTCCAGACCACGAAGCTTTTGAGGCTAAACGCAGGATTTCATCGGTTTTCGGTGTGCAGAATTTCAGCCCGGTGGTAAAAGTCGAACGAGATGTTCAGAAAATAGAAGAAGCCATCAAGGAACTCCTTAATCAGCATACACCTGTCAGCACGTTCAAGGTGAACACAAGGCGTTCGGATAAAACCTTTCCTGTGAAGAGTCAAGAACTCAACGCACGGCTTGGTAGTTTTGTGCTTGAGCATTTCCCCGAAATGAAGGTTGATCTCCATAATCCTGAACTTGAAATTGGTGTTGAGATTCGAAGAGAAGGGGTGTATGTATACGGAGAAAGGATAAAAGGGCCCGGTGGGTTGCCAGTTGGAAGTACAGGACGGGCATTACTGCTTCTTTCTGGTGGCATAGACAGTCCGGTGGCGGGTTGGATGGCTATGAAAAGGGGTGTTAGAATAGAAGCGATACATTTTGCCAGCCCGCCGTACACTGGAGAAAAGTCTCGAGAAAAGGTTCTAGACATTTGCGGGGTTCTTGCCAGATATTCAGCGGGTATTATGAAACTTTACATCGTTCCTTTTACGAAACTGCAGGTCGCCATTCACAGATCCGTCCCCATTCGCTATAGCATAGTCGTCCAAAGGCGAGCGATGATGAGAATCTCCAGTCTACTCGCAGAAAAAACCGGCGCCCTTGCCCTCGTAACCGGAGAAAACCTGGGTCAGGTTGGTTCACAGACAATGGAAAATCTCAACACTATAGCCAAGGCTACCGATTTGCTGGTATTAAGGCCGCTGGTGGGAATGGATAAGATCGAAATAATGGAGCTGGCAAAAAGAATAGGAACATACGATATCTCAATAAGACCTTACGAAGATTGTTGTACGGTTTTTGTACCACCCAATCCAGCTACGAAATCGCGCCCAGAACATATGGAAGAACTGGAAAAACACATCGAGGGTTACTGGAAATTAATCGAAGAGAGCGTCGAAAGGGTGGAGACGATAGATGTTAAAGCGACTTGGTAACTCTATCATGATCCTTATTATCAGCCTGTGGTTTTATGTGGCGTTTCTGAGCTATGTGGTTATATACGGTACCTTCGTGGCTTTGAAGGAAGAGTACCTGAGACGACGAAAGGGGCCTGAGGTTGCCCATGACTACTTCGTCAGCGAAGTCGCGAAATTTGGAAGACGATCGTTTTCCTGGTTCTTTGCCAGAGTGAAGAGATTCGGCGCTGAAAACATACCCGAGGGTGGCAAGGGCTACGTGATAGTGGCGAATCATCAGAGTACGATGGATATACCTCTGGTTCTTGGATACGTTTATGGAGGAACCGCTTTCGTTGCCAAAAAGGAACTGAAGAAAGTCCCTGGAATAGGATTCTATATAAGGAAACTCGGGGGTTACTTCATCGCCAGAGGTAACCCAAAACAAACCGCCTCTGTGTTGAGGTCGATGGCCCGATCGATGAAAGAGGGTAAGGTTTTCGCAATATTTCCAGAGGGAACCAGGAGTCTCGATGGAACCATAGGAGAATTCAAAAAGGGAAGCCTTGCAATGCCTTATCGTTATGGTGTAACTATCTTGCCTGTTTCTATATACGGTACGTGCAAGGTTATGAGAAAAGGTTCCCTGTTTGTGAGACCAGCGATCGTTGGTCTGAAGATACATCCACCAGTGGATCCGACAAGATATGAGAGCGAAGATGCGTTAAGAAAAGACGTTCGAGACATCATAGTATCTGGTTGGCATGAACTAAAGGAGGTGCTGGAAAATGAAGAGAGTGATAGTGGACGCTCTCGTACTGGATAGAGTGCACAATACCCCTGTAATCCTTCTTAGAGTGGAGAACACCAATCGTGTTATTCCAATATGGATAGGTTCGTGCGAAGCACTCGCACTTTCGATGGCCCTTGATGGAGTGGATTTTCCCCGACCTATGACGCATGATTTGTTGTTGAACATAATCGAAGCGTTGGATGCGAAACTGGAAAGGGTTGTGATACATTCGATCAAAGACAACACTTACTATGCTTCTCTCATACTCAGAGATCTGGCTTACGGGGAAGAAGAAGAAGGGAGTTTTATAGAAATAGACGCGAGGCCGTCGGATTCGATAGTCCTTGCCGTAAAAAAGGATGTACCGATATTTGTTAGCAATGAGATAGTGATGGAAAGCTCTATCGAGTACGAGCAAAAGGATGAGGAAAAAGAACAGTTCAAGCATTTCATTGAACAGCTGGACATAGATCAGTTCAGAAAGTTGTTCAAAAATGAAGACGAAGATTCCTGACGGCAATCCATCCTGGGTTCCTGACTGGTTCGAGAAGCGTTTAATCGAATTTGCAGTACCCTCCGGTTCTCCTGAATGGATGAGGAAGATGATTCTATACACCCTAACAGCCGGAGGCAAGCGCTTTCGTCCTGCTCTGGTGTTTTCTGTGGCACGCGACCTTAACTTGCCTGAAGAAAGCGTCGCGGATATTGCGGTAGCGGTTGAACTGCTACACAGCGCATCCTTGATACACGACGATCTACCGTCCATAGACAACGACGACTACAGGCGCGGCAAACCAGCCTGCCACAGAGTATACGGCGAAGGCCCGGCCATCGTTATAGCGGACATAATGTTTTTCCAGGCTTTTGCCCTCATTTCCAGAATAGAAAATGCCAGCGTGCACAGAGATCTGTACAGGATGTTTTCTCAAGCAGCTGTGTATTTGGGCATGGGTGAACTTGCCGATATTAAATATGAAGGGGAACGTCCAAAGCTGGAATCCATCATCGAGATGTACAGGATGAAAACAGGCGCACTTCTTGGATTTTGCCTTGGTGCACCTTTTTTGATAGCCTGCAAGAATGATCTGGCTGAAGGCGCATACACACTTGGCATCGAATTGGGAACTGCTTACCAGATATACGATGACGTTAAAGATGCGATCGGTTCACGGGAAACGCTGGGAAAGACTCCTGGCAAGGACATTAAGCAGAAAAAATCCACAGTACTGATATACTGGGATCTTGCGCAGGCTGTTGAATACGCGGATGGGCTTTTTGAAAATGTTGTTTTTAGACTGGAGGCGTTAGGAGCTTGCCAGACAGCGAGTTTATTGAGACAGATGAAACAGATGTTGAAAACGCGGTGAAAGACGGCGAGAGGGAAGCAAAAAACGGTGTTCTGAGAAAGATATTAGCAGTCCCTAAGGGTTTTCTCGCAAGCTCATTAAAGCCCTTGAAGGGTTTTATCGAGCGAATAGGCTTTTTGAACAGGCTGCTTCAATATCTAAAGACACATCGTCTCATAAGTTTGCTTGTTTCCGCTGGGGCTGTCGTTTTGATAGTACTTTTGATATTAATGAACAGGCCCTCAACGGGGAAAATAATCTCCAGAGAAGGTGCACAGGCACAGCTTCAGTACAGCAGGGTTTCCATAATGGTGCCTGAGGGAGCCTACGCTGGTGGTAAATCCTTTCAGGTGATCGAAATCAAGGAAGGTACACAGGAGTATTTAAAGTACAAAGAACTCGCTGATTTCGAAGGGCCTATATACAAAATACTTCCAGCTGACGGCCGCGATGAACTGGCGTTAAAACCCATAAGAATACGCTATAGGCTCGATCCCTCAGTTTACCCCGGTGATGAGTTTGTACATTTCGTTCTGCGATACGTTACACTTACCGACCCTCCTGTGGTTACGACGATAAACGGGTGTGAGATCAGAGGCGATTCGGAAAGGTACGTGGAAGGACTTGTCTTTCATGCCTCTTTCGTGGTTGGCCTCGCTTTCAAAAAACCCGAATATGCGGATTTTGGGATCAAACTCGCACTGGACAGACCTCCAACCCTGAAGCCGGATATTCTCATCGTTCCCGGGATAGATCAAAATTTTTCTGGTGTTATTCCTAACACCCAAACATCGGACAATCCTGCAGGATCAAACTTTTGGGGACTCTTATTTCCTGACAGAAGCATATGGATTTACAACTATCCTCTGATCACAACACGTCCGAGAAATTATACCAGGGCACTCGAAAAACACTTCGCAACCTCTCCTGTGCCATCGTACATAACCTTTGAAGCAAAACGGTTGGCTGTAGAGCTGAAGCGACTTTCTTCCAGGACGTTCGATGTCATCGCGCAGGGAATAGGCGGACTGATCGTACGATATGCGATTGAAAGTGACCCGAGCATAACAAACGTACGGAGTGTGGCTCTTCTCAGCGTTCCTAACTCGGGAAGTAACGTGACCAACACGATATACTTATCCCAGCTTTACGGTAAACCTGTCTCAGATCTCGCGGGGATATTCGGTGTGGAAGCAGATGATATGGCATTTCTAATCTCTTCGCTTTTGGGAACGCTCGAAAAAGTGAACGCATACTGGAATGAAATCCTTCCCTCGAGTCGGGTTGTTGAAAGCCTTAAAAAATATGGCATGCGTAGTGATGTGCGTTATCTTTTCATAGGAGGAACAAAACCTCCGGGTAGTATACAGATTCAAGGTACCGAGCTCGCAAGATTCTTTCCTGAATTCGTTGAATCAGCTGGTGACGGGTTCGTTACCGTGGAAAGCGCCGTGCCGGAAAACGCTGGTGAGAATATAAAAGCCATGATCTTTCCCTATTCTTTTCAGGATATTTACCTCAAAAACGACGTCCTGCAAGCCTTGAAAGACTTCTTTGCATCTGACATAGAAATACCCGAAGTGCCAGAGTTCAAAGATGACAATTTTGTAGAAACGACCGTAAAACCCTCTCTACCTTCTGAAAAGTGGTCTCCATATTCGCTGACAAAGCTTGAAACAGGCAACGTTCTCCAGCTTCTCTGGAGAATAGAAGTTCCAGAAATAGGTTATCCTGTGGAAACAACCAGCGGTTTATATATTGTGGGACGTTCCGGAGTGTTTTTAAGAGATTCTCAAACTGGTACATGGAAGAAAATAACGTCTGACCAGCCTTTGAGTTTCGAAGTGATGGATAACGGTGCTTTGCTCCTTTGCTATGAAGACCGGGTGGAAATGGTTTCAGGCTCTTCAAAAACAACACTGTGGCGTTTAAACACAGAAGGTGTGCTGACCGATGCCTATTTTGTCGACAAATCGCGGGGATTTGTCGTTGTATCGACGCCCTCAGGGACTCTGCTGTTGTATATAAGTGATGGCAAAGTCGAAAAATCAGAAAAAACTGGAGGGGCTTACGCCGAACTTAAACCTTCAGGAGATCTTTTACTTTTAATAACTGACACGGCTGTAAGAGCGATAAAGAAAGACAATTTCGAAAAGTTGTGGGAGATTAACGAAAGTGAAATGATAAAACGTTTGGGCTTACCGGAAATGGCTGGAGTGGATCCAATGGACGCAGAGATAGCAGGAGATGATCTGTTCGTACTATTCAGGAACTATATGATAGGGGTTTTTCATCTCAAAAGCAATAACGCTCAGGTTGTCGCCAGTGGCGAAACAGGTGCGGAGAAACTTTTAAAGCTGGATGGAAGAATCTTTGTTCTGGGTGATGAAAGTATAACGGGGTTTAATACTCTATCCCGCTTGCGCTTTCCCTACTATCAGAAAGTTCAGAGCAAGTTATGGTATCCGGGAAGAAACGAGTTGCTTTTAAGCTTTGAAGAAGGAGGTAGAGCTTGGGTCGCGGCTTATTCCTCTTTATTCTAATTCTATGTCTGAGTGTGATGCTTTTGGGAAATTCTAAATCAGAAGCTGCATACAGAACTTATCAGGAGGCGTTGAATGCGTATAACGCTGGAGAGTTTGAACGAGCGATAAAGCTTTTCGAATACGTACTGCAGACCTACCCAAAAATCGAAAGCGAGGTTCCAGAGATAAAGCTCTATCTTGGAGTCAGCGCTTTTTATGTCAGGGAATACGGAAAAGCAAAAGCTTATCTTCAGTTATTTCCTGAATCCCCTCTGGCTCAAGAACTTCTCAAGAAGATAAATGAAATCGAAAAGGTGGAAACTTCTGGTCAGATCGACTGGGGTGGATACAGAGAGGTTCAACCATCGGCAACCAATCCACAACAGTCGTTGCAAACAGAAGAGGCAACCGCATCTTCTTCAAACAGGATATTGCTGGTTGTTATGATCTCCTCATTTGTCGCGATCGGTGGATTTCTGGCTCTGACTTTCATTTTTATAAAACTGGGACTTATGAACGTGGGGACTGTTAAAAAAGAGCTTTCCGTTGCTCCTGACAAAGAAAAACTCGAAGAAACGACTTATGAAGGGCCGGATCTTCATGAACTGAAAGATCAAACAGCAGAAGCTGAAGAGATAGAAGAAATAGAAGTGGAAAGGCTGATTCAAGAAGAATTGGAAGATGTTCGCACACTTCTTGAAGGTATTACTGAAACAGAGGAAACAGCCGAAGCAGAGACAGAAATCGCGCAGGATCAAGAATCAACCAACGAGTCAGAGGAGGAAGAAGAGATCACAGTAGAAGAGCTTTCTTATGAGTCTCAATCCGATGTTTTTTCCACGGCTCTTGAAATTCTTGAAAAACGCCTTTCGGAACTGGAAGAAAGTCCTTCAAGTGCCAATGATGGTTTCAAACCAATAGATGAAATTGAAGCCGAAAGACCTTTTCCAGAACTTTTAGAGGAGCTTGAAGAAAAGGAAGAACTTGAAGAAGAGGACATAGAGATTCTAATAAAAGCGGCCGCGAAGCGTACGAAGGAGCGACTGGATAAGGACGATGAGAGTTGAAAACCTGTACAGCTTCGACGCAAGGCTTTCGCGAACCGCTGGAAAGATCATCGTGGGACTCGATGAAGCTGGTCGAGGTCCACTGGCTGGCCCTGTTGTTGCCGCGGCGGTGGTGTTGACCTGCCAAATTCCGGGCGTTGATGATTCGAAAAAACTCGACGCTCGTTCCAGAAAAGATCTTTTTTTTGAAATATTAAGAAACAGCATAACGGGAATAGGATTGGCAACCAGCATGGAAATCGACAGGTACAACATACTGCGCGCGACTAATATCGCCATGCTTCGTGCGTTGAGCCAGCTGAGCAAAGTGGTAAGATTAAGCGAAGCGCTTTTGATTGTAGATGGAACCAACATAGAACTTCCGGGATTCTGTATTAACCTTGTAAAAGCGGACATGAAAAGCGCTTCTGTCGCAGCCGCTTCAATTGTGGCAAAATTTTTAAGAGATAAAATAATGGAATTTTATGATAGTATCTATCCTGGATATGGTTTTCTGTTTAACAAGGGATATCCAACTCCTGAGCATCTAAGGGCATTGAAACAGCTCGGCCCTTCAAGGATACATAGAAAAACGTTCGCATCGAAGCAGCTCAAGGGCAGGAGGTGAAGTGAGAAATTGTCAAAGCTCAAGACTCTGTCGATGGAATGGACCGGCGAAAGTCTTGTCCTTGTAGATCAAAGAAAATTACCCCATCATGAAGAATACGTGAAATGCGAGACCCACGAAGAGGTAGCAAGGGCTATCAAAGAGATGGTGGTAAGAGGAGCCCCAGCAATAGGAGCTGCCGCGGCTTTTGGTTATGTTCTTGGAGTAAAAGACTTTCCGGAAAACGGAGAAAGAGATCTTAAAGAACACATGTCACTTGTCAAAAAAACACTCGCTGAAACAAGGCCCACAGCGGTGAATCTTTTTTGGGCTCTCGACAGGATGGAGCGGAGATTCGTCCAGTTAGTTGAAACCGCAACATCGATAGAGGAAATCTTTGATGGGCTGGAAGAAGAGGCGTTGAAAATAGCGCACCAAGATATAGAAATCAACAAGACCATCGGACAGTATGGTGCCGAACTTCTTCCTGAAGATGCGGTTGTCATAACCCATTGCAATGCAGGTGCCCTGGCGACTGTAGATTATGGAACCGCTCTGGGTGTAATAAGAAGAGCTAATGAGATGGGGAAGAGGATCCATGTTTATGTTGATGAGACACGTCCTTATCTCCAGGGAGCTCGCCTGACTGCCTGGGAGCTGATAAAACTGGGGATAAAAGCCACACTTATAAGCGACAACATGGCTGGCTGGATATTGAAAACGCGCCGTGTTGATGCCGTGATAGTTGGAGCGGATCGGATAGCGGCCAACGGCGATGTGGCGAACAAGATTGGGACGTACTCTCTGGCTGTTCTGGCCAATCGCCACGGAGTACCCGTGTATGTTGCTGCTCCCACTTCCACCATAGACTTGAAAACACCCAGTGGTTTGGAAATCCCAATTGAGGAAAGAAGCCACAGAGAAGTGACATACTGTCATACCGTAAAGATCGCTCCAGATGGTATAGAGGTTTACAATCCAGCCTTTGATGTTACTGACCATGAACTCGTGACAGCGATCATCACGGAGAAAGGAGTCATCAGGCCTCCGTATAAAGAAAATCTAAAACGGCTCTTCGAGGAGTGATGTGCCTTGGAAAAGGTTTTTGTTATAACTTCGGGAAAAGGCGGAGTTGGGAAAACGACCATAACGGCAAACCTTGGTTGTACACTCGCCAAGATGGGAGACAGAGTCTGTCTCATAGACGCTGATATCGGCTTGAAAAACCTTGATGTGGTGCTGGGATTGGAGAACAGAATAATACACACTGTTGTCGATGTGGCTACAGGTCGTGTCAAACCTGAAGAAGCCCTGGTAAAGCACAAGACTTTGAAGAACCTTTATCTGCTTCCAGCTTCACAGATCGCCACCAAAGAGATGGTTTCACCCGAAGACATGAAGCAGATCGTACACGAGTTATATCCGAACTTCGACTATATAATCATCGACTCACCTGCCGGTATAGAACGCGGCTTCAGGAACGCGGTGGCAGCTGCGGAGATGGCCATAGTGGTCACCACTCCCGACCTTCCCTCGATCTCTGATGCCGACAGAGTTATAGGCCTTCTCGAAAGTTCTGGTTTTGACACCGGTAAGATCAGGTTGATTGTGAACAGAATCAAACCGAAAATGGTGAAACGGGGAGAAATGCTCACGAAGGAAGACATAGTAGAAGTGCTGGCGATACAGTTGCTTGGGTTAATACCTGATACAGATGAAATGGTGATCGCCACCAACCGGGGGGTACCAGTCTCTTTGAACGGCAACGAGGGTGTGGCTCAAACCTTTGAAAACATCGCTAAAAGGCTCAAAGGACAGCCCGTGAATATCGAAGAGGATATTCCTGCCGAAAAACTGAGCTTTGTTGAAGCATTTCTAAGACTTTTCAGGAGAACGAGGGGATGATGCTATGTTCTTCGGATTCATGAGGAGAAAGAAAAAGAAGAGCGCTCGAGAAGCTAAGGAGCGTCTAAACACGATGCTGTCCACCAGAAAACGCACAGTCCCTGTAGAAGAAATTCTCGGTGAAAGGATCACAAAAGAGTCGGTTGGAGATGTGGAGCATCTGATCAAACGCTGGGCCGTTGAAAGATTTAAGGTTGGTGAGAAAAACGTCAAAGTCGAATTCGAAGAGCACAATGGTTATGTGGTTATCATCACAAACATCACCTTCGATTGAGAAGATTTTAACCTTTGCAGGAGGGTCGCTATAATGATTCGTACATTCAATGTGAGAACCAGCACTCGCATGGAAGCAATCGATATTACCTCTCAAGTCGCGAGGGTTGTAGGGGATTCTGGGGTGGAGAACGGAATATGTGTTGTTTACGTACCTCATACCACCGCAGGAGTGGTTGTAAATGAAAGCTATGATCCCACGGTTACGATGGATATACTCGAAGCTCTCGAAAAACTCGCACCGCGATCATCGAATTATCGGCACATGGAAGGAAACGCTGACTCACACATCAAATCTTCGCTTATAGGAAACAGTACTTCTCTGATCATTGAAAGCGGCAGGCTGTTACTTGGTCGGTGGGGAGGAGTTTTTTTGATGGAGTTCGATGGTCCCAGAACGAGGACCGTTTACGTTAAAGTTCTTGAAGGATAACGGGATGACATTTCACACAGGAGGTGTCGTATATGGCAAAGGTGTCGGTAGACAAGGATGCGTGCATCGGCTGTGGAGTTTGCGAAAATCTCTGTCCGGAGGTTTTCAAGCTGGATGACGATGGCAAAGCTACTACCCTCGTTCCAGAATCGGATCTTCCCTGTGTGCAGGATGCAGCCGATTCCTGCCCCACTTCTGCTATATCTGTAGAGTAAGAGAATGAACGAACTTGAATCTGCCCGGCGCGAACCTTGCGCCGGGTATTGGTTGATGAATTCCTGCAAGTTTTTGGTTGTCGGAGATGCTAACATCGATCTTGTTTTTCGCATATCCCGCCTTCCACCTGCCGATGGAGACGTTGAAGCGGATGAATATCTCATAGAATATGGCGGTACAGCACTGAACACCGCTGTGAACTTGAAAAAGCTCGGCATGATGGTAGAACTTCTTATTTGCACAGGTCGTGATCACTGGGGTGATAAGGTTGTCTCTTATATCGAAAAAGAAGGCATAAAAGCGACAATTCTTCGATCAAACAAGAACACTGGACTGTGCGTGGTTATGGAAACGCCATTCGACAGATATCTGGTAACCTACAGAGGAGCGAACGGGGAGGTCGACAAGTATCATTCAAAAGTTCTATATGAAGCCTCTAAATTCGAATGGATTCATTTTTCTTCAACATCTCCTGCACTTTTAAAAGTGACTCTCAAGGCTTTGCATGACAAAGGTTGCACTGTGAGTTACGATCCCGGTGGTATCCAGATCAGAAAATTCGACAAAGACACGCTGAATATCTTGGAAAACCTCGATTATCTCTTTCTAAACAGTGAAGAGCTGCGCTATCTTGAACAGCTGGAACCAGAACTTTCAGTGAAGAGAATGGTGGTGAAAAAGGGTAAAGATGGTGCAATGTATAAAGATTCAGATGATCTTTTCACCGTGATGCCTTCGCGACAGATCCGGGGACGGAGCAAAGGAGCTGGCGATGCATTTGATGCGGCTTTCATGGCCTGTATGGCATCTCTTCACAATCCTGATATTTGTTTGAAGTGTGCTGTTGAATACGCGACTTTATATCTTTTGGGAGGTGCGAGTGGTGAAGATAAGTTTCTTGGGTCACGCCGCAGTGATTATTGAAAGCGGTGATTACAGAGTTATCATCGACCCTTTCATCACTGGCAATCCTGCGTGCCCCTTCAAGATCGAAGAAATACTTCCTCCAACTCATATCCTTGTGACTCATGGTCACGGAGATCATCTGGGTGACACTGTGGAGCTTTCCAAACGTTTCGGAAGTCTTGTAGTAGCGAATTTCGAAATCGCCACGTATCTATCCATTAAGGGTGTTGAAAAGATTCACGCAATGCACATAGGAGGCAAAGCGAGCCTCGAATTCGGGAGTGTGAAGATGGTTCCGGCCGTTCATGGTTCGGGCATAATCGATGGAGATGTGATGGTGTATGGAGGTAATCCCTGTGGATTCCTTCTCGAAATGGAAGAAAAAAAGATCTACCATGCTGGAGACACGGGCCTGACTATCGAAATGCAACTTCTACAACCAGAAAAGATCGATCTTGCCTTCTTACCCATTGGAAGCAATTATGTAATGGATATCGACGATGCGGTTCGCGCCGTGGAAATGATCAAGCCTGTTAAGGTCGTACCCATGCATTATGGAACATGGCCTGTAATAGAAGCGAGCCCGGAGGTGTTCAAAGAAAGAGTGGAGTCACTTGGTGTGGAATGTATAATAATGAAACCAGGCGATACGCTGGAGCTTTAAAAAGCCTGCGAGGAAGGGGGTGAGTTCGAACGAGATTGAAAAAGATCATTAGTCTGTCTTTTCTACTGTTGGTTTTGCTGGCCGGTATACCACTTTCAGCAGGTGACATAAAGAGTCCACATCCCGAAGGCTTCTTTGTTGAATTAAGCAGCATAGGACATTCCTGGGGAAATTTCGAGCTTTCCACCGCTCCGCTGTTGGATATACTGGGTGATTACAACTTGAAGTTGAGGTACTTTCCTGGCGAAAATGATGTCGTTCAGCTTTCAGTTGATATTTTCGATCCAGGGCTGTTGCCTTCCTATTTCGGTCAGCCGCGTGAGACGTCCATATTTCTATGGAATCTGCGTGGCTACTACCATCTCAACATCGAACTTGGAAAAGTTTCTCTAAAACCTCACATAGAAGTTAACAACTCAGGCATCGTGATAACCGATTTAGAGGTACCGCAATGGCTTCACGGCACCTGGGTTAAAGGCTACTTGCAACTGGGATATTATCCCACAAACAACACAGAACTCTTCACAACTATAGAAGCTGGGGAACTCCTGGATGTACGTACGGAGCCTGCCACAACTGATACCGGATTCCAGGAATTTGTGCAGGCTTTGAAGGAGAATGCCGGATACACCCTTTTGAAGATAGGTGGACGCTGGTACTACGATCCGTATTCGAGTGTGGAGCTGGGCTATAGGCTCACCCTCAACGATGGCTTTTTGATCTATGCGCAGGGGTTCACCATCACCGATTGGATTTACAATTTCTTTGCGTTTTTGAAGTTTCTCCAGGAAACCTCCGAGCCCGAGGAAGAATTACCGCAAATAAACATACCCTTCATAACCACCGATTACTATCTCACTTTCTCGGCGAGATTTTGAGCGGGGTTAACGAACCTTTTCCAGGTTAATGGAGTGTTCGAAGTAGAACATTTTGTAAAGCGCGGAGGGAAACCTCTTGATCAAGCGTTTTGCTACGATCGTCATACTATTCTCCGTAATCTTCAGTGGTGGATGTTTCCTGTTAAACAGACCGCCTCATCTTCTGTTGCATCAACTGTATGAGGTCAGTGAAGGCGCAAAGCTGGAACTCGATCTCGTTTCCTTGGTGGAAGATGAAGCACCAGCTATGTGCGTTTTCGAAAAAATCTACGGGGTTGGCGAAATCCTATCCAATCATCATTACATGTATGCTCCCGATTACAACGCTTCCGGAACTTACGAAGTTTGTATAGGTGTTACCGACTCGCGAGGAGCCTCCTCCACTTCCACATTTCATATTCTGGTTCGCAACGTAAATCGTCCTCCATCACTTAAGATCCCCGATCAGGGAATTCCGGAAGGAGAGTCACTTAAACTGGATCTTCTGGACTTTACAAGCGATCCAGACGCCTCTGAAAGCTTCAATTTCCAACTCCTGGAAGGCATTGGCTCTGTCAGCGGAAACACCTATACCTACACGGCTGATTACGAATCTTCGGGAGTTTATTCCGTTGTCATTGAGGTAGAAGATGCTTTCAAAGCGACAGCGAGTGACTCCTTTAAAGTAGTTGTTAGAAACGTCAACCGTCCACCTTCTATCACGATACCCGACAGGCAGATAGAAGAAGGAGAAACACTCCTTTTGGAATTAACGGATTATGCTACCGATCCCGATCCAGAGGATAATCTCACCTTCCGACTCGTCGAAGGCGTGGGGAATGTCCTGGGGTCACTTTACACCTACCAGGCGGATTTCGAAGCATCTGGAGTACATCAGGTGAAAGTAGAGGCGATGGACGGTTTTGGCGCCACCAGCCTGGCTGAATTCAAGATAGTCGTGTTCAACGTAAATCGTCACCCATCTCTTGAGATTCCCGATCAAATGACCGAAGAAGGGGAAAGCTTTACACTGGATCTTTTGCCTTTAACAAGAGATGAAGACTCGTCAGAAACATTCACCTATGAACTTTTAAAAGGGCCTGGCGATATCTTGGGGCATCACTACAACTTCACTCCCGACTACAACGCATCGGGTATTTATGACGTCACCATCATGGTTGAGGACAGTCACGGCGGCACGGGGACCGGTTCTTTTCATATGACCGTCCTGAACAAAAATCGTCCTCCGTCTATGAATTTGCCTGATGTGTTGATGAGCGAAGGTCTTTCGGTTTCCTTCGACCTTTCAAAATATTCCAGCGATCCAGACGGTGACGCGCTAAACTTCCAGAAACTCAGCGGTCCTGGAAAAATAGAAGGAAGCATCTTCACCTATAGCGCCGGATACGATGATTCGGGAGCATACGGGGTTACCGTGGAAGCTCGCGATGGATTCGGTGGAAAGGCTTATGACACCTTCACCATATGGGTTACAGAGAGAAACAGAAATCCATGGGTTGAACTGGATTCACCTTTGTCAAACTTCACCACCGTCTCCAGTACTGTGGAACTTTCCTGGCAAGGAGAAGATCCAGATAACGATGCGTTGGAGTACGATGTCTATCTTGGAAAATTCCTTCCACCAAAAATTCTTGTTACTAGCCTAACAACGTCAGAATATGCTGTCGGAAATCTGGAAGCAGGTACCTACTACTGGCAAGTCGTCGCTCGAGACGATCGCGGTGCCGAATCAAGGTCAGAAATCCGGTCCTTCACAATACACAGACCGCCAACCATGCCCATACTTCTTTCTCCCTCTCCAGGGGCCACAGATCAACACTTATTACTGACCTTAGACTGGACTCCTTCTTCTGATCCTGATGGGGATTCGCTTTTATACACGGTTTATCTCGACACAGATGAAACGGTGGATTTTGTGGTTGCCGAAAACATCGAAAGCACATCGATACGGATTAACGATCTCCTGCCAGAAACAACCTACTACTGGAAGGTTGTGGTAGAAGATTCGAAAGGAGCAACTGCTTCCAGTGCGGTTTCTTCCTTCACAACAGGAAGGGTTTTCTGGACTTTCCACACGGAAAACGCTATCATAACGTGTCCTGCTGTGGCTGACGATAACGTTATTTACCTTGGAAGCGATGATGGCAAAGTATACGCTCTTGACCCCTCCGGCAACTTGAAGTGGAGCTACGATACAGGTGGAATTGTGCGCTCCTCCCCTTCTATTTCGGGTAATGGTATTGTTTTTGGCACTTCTTCAGGTAGCTGGATCTTTCTTGACCGTTCTGGTCAAAAAGTGTGGGAAGCGAATCACGGTGGAGGCAGTCTCAACACCACCGCGGTGTTTGAAGATCATATCTATGTGATAGAACCTGGAGCCGCCCTTAGAGCTCTCGACCCTCTAACCGGCAGCCAGATCTGGAGTGTCGAGGGAAGTTTTATCACCAGTCCCGTACAGGATACAAACGGTGTTCTATATGCTGGAAGCGCCGACGGCCTTGTAGCGTGTGACAAAAACGGCTCCATTTTGTGGAAACTGAAAACAGATCACTCTCCTTCTACTGAACCCGTCATTGCGCAAGGTGGAAGGGTTTATCTCGGTGGTAATTCGGGGTATCTGTACGCCATAGACACCATCGAATCGACCGCAACGATAGCCTGGACATTGAAACTGGGAGATACCATCAAGTCGAATCCCGTAATAGGCCCAGATGGCACCGTGTATGTTGGAACAGTAGGTGTTTTAACCCCAAACGCTTTATACGCTGTGGAACCGTGGGGAGAGATTTGCTGGAAACTCGAGATGCCAGAATGGGTAAGGTCTACAGCAGTTGTAGGTTCAAGTGGAAATGTCTATGTAGGATGCGACGATGACAAGGTCTATGCCTTTTCCTCTGATGGTGCACTCCTTTGGAGCGTAAGAACTGATGGCAACGTAATGGCTCCATTGACTCTTACAAATGATGGGCTCTTGCTTTTAGGGACATATTCGGGAACACTCTACGCGATAAAAGCTGAAGATACTCTCGCAAATGGTCTCTGGCCCAAGTTTAGAGGAACACCCGGGAATACAGGAACCGCTCCTTGATTTCAACAATCCTTTTGTACTGATCTTTATTCTTCACGCCTGTTTTCGTAAACGATCGTTGAGGGATTTTTCTTGTTACACACTAAACTGTTATAAACACGACAGCTTGACTTAACCAAAAGCTGTGATATAATAAACTTCGGCTTTCGATGGGTCTTTGAAAAGTGGGCAGTGGAAGCATTGTGAGCGGATAGAGCTAGGGTTAAACTGGATAGGACGGAGGGTTTGATCCTGGCTCAGGGTGAACGCTGGCGGCG
>DPRG01000005.1:2022-3843 GCA_003538775.1 Thermotogae bacterium | reverse complement strand
AACACATGCAAGTCGAGCGGGGAGGCCCCATATGGGGTAGTACCAGCGGCGGACGGGTGAGTAACGCGTGGCTGACCTATCCTCTGGTGGGGGATAACTGGGGGAAACCCCAGCTAATACCGCATAAGCTCCCTTTGAAAAGGGAGGAAAGCCGGAAGGCGCCAGGGGAGGGGGCCGCGTCCTATCAGGTAGTTGGTGGGGTAAAGGCCCACCAAGCCGACGACGGGTAGCCGGCGTGAGAGCGTGGCCGGCCACACCGGGACTGAGACACGGCCCGGACTCCTACGGGAGGCAGCAGTGGGGAATTTTGGACAATGGGGGAAACCCTGATCCAGCGACGCCGCGTGCGGGAAGAAGTCCTTCGGGACGTAAACCGCTGTTGTAGGGGAAGAATAAGGGGAGGGAGACTCCCTGATGACGGTACCCTACGAGGAAGCCCCGGCTAACTACGTGCCAGCAGCCGCGGTAATACGTAGGGGGCGAGCGTTACCCGGAATTACTGGGCGTAAAGGGGGCGTAGGCGGCCCGGCAAGTCAAGTGTGAAATCCGGCGGCTCAACCGCTGGGCTGCGCTTGAAACTGCCGGGCTTGAGTGCAGCAGAGGGAGACGGAATTGCCGGTGTAGGGGTGAAATCCGTAGATATCGGCAAGAACGCCGGTGGGGAAGCCGGTCTCCTGGGCTGTTACTGACGCTGAGGCCCGAAAGCTGGGGGAGCGAACCGGATTAGATACCCGGGTAGTCCCAGCCGTAAACGATGCTCACTAGGTGTGGGGGAGATAAATCCTCCGTGCTGAAGCTAACGCGCTAAGTGAGCCGCCTGGGGAGTATGCCCGCAAGGGTGAAACTCAAAGGAATTGACGGGGGCCCGCACAAGCGGTGGAGCGCGTGGTTTAATTGGATGCTGAGCCAAGAACCTTACCAGGGCTTGACATGCCAGTGGTACCGACCCGAAAGGGGAGGGACCCATCTCTATGAGGTGGGAGCTGGCACAGGTGGTGCACGGCCGTCGTCAGCTCGTGCCGTGAGGTGTTGGGTTAAGTCCCGCAACGAGCGCAACCCCTGCCCTTAGTTGCCAGCGGTGTAAGCCGGGCACTCTAAGGGGACTGCCGCCGACGAGGCGGAGGAAGGAGGGGATGACGTCAGGTAATCGTGCCCCTTATGCCCTGGGCGACACACGCGCTACAATGGGGAGGACAGAGGGAAGCGACCCCGCGAGGGGGAGCGGATCCCAAAAACCTCCTCGAAGTTCGGATCGCAGGCTGCAACTCGCCTGCATGAAGTCGGAATCGCTAGTAATCGCGGATCAGCCATGCCGCGGTGAATACGTTCCCGGGCCTTGTACACACCGCCCGTCACGCCACCCGAGCTGGGGGCTCCCGAAGGCGTCTGGCCCAACCCGAAAGGGAGGGAGGACGCTGAGGGAGAAACTGGTGAGGGGGGCGAAGTCGTAACAAGGTAGCCGTACCGGAAGGTGCGGCTGGATCACCTCCTTTCTATGGAGTCATCACTTCCACTGCCCACTTTTGAGAGACCCAATCCTGGTCTTTGAAAACTGCATAGGTGCGAAGGGCAAGAGAGATAAGGCGCGCGGTGGATGCCTAGGCAGCGGGAGGCGACGAAGGGCGTGGCAAGCTGCGAAAAGCCTGGGGGAGGCGCAAGCGGCCGTTGATCCCGGGATGCCCGAATGGGGAAACCTGGGTAGCCGAGAGGCTACTCACCGCGCAAGCGGGGCGATACCGGGGGAAGTGAAACATCTCAGTACCCCGAGGAGAAGAAATCAACATGAGATTCCCCGAGTAGCGGCGAGCGAAAGGGGAGGAG
>DPRG01000005.1:0-1913 GCA_003538775.1 Thermotogae bacterium | reverse complement strand
GAACACATAAGTACAGGAGAGCAACCGGGGGAACTGAAACATCTTAGTACCCCGAGGAAAAGAAATCAAAAGAGATTCCCTGAGTAGCGGCGAGCGAAAGGGGAGGAGCCCAAACCATGGCAGTGCAGAAGCCCGTGGGCGTTGCTGTCATGGGGTAGAGGGACATAGCCGGGCGGGGCCACGGACCTGCCGGGGAGTTACAAATCCTGTGTCTAGCCGAAAGGTCTGGGAAGGCCTGCCGTAGAGGGTGAGAGCCCCGTAGGCGAAAGGCGCAGGACTCCCTGGGCTATGATCCCAAGTAGCGTCGGACACGTGGAATCCGGCGTGAATCAGGGGGGACCACCCTCCAAGGCTAAATACTACCCGCTGACCGATAGAGAAGTAGTACCGTGAGGGAAAGGTGAAAAGAACCCCTGGCGGGGAGTGAAATAGAACCTGAAACCGCGCGCTGACAAGAAGCGGGAGCCCGAGAGGGTGACCGTGTGCCTTTTGATTAATGAGCCTGCGAGTTGTCGTACCTGGCGAGGTTAAGCCGGAGGAGGCGTAGCCGTAGGGAAACCGAGTCTGAATAGGGCGCGAGTCAGGTACGGCAGACCCGAAGCCGGGTGAGCTACCCATGGCCAGGGTGAAGGTAGGGTAAAACCTACTGGAGGCCCGAACCGGTTGGCAGTGAAAAGCCATCGGATGAGCTGTGGGTAGGAGTGAAAAGCTAATCGAACCCGGTGATAGCTGGTTCTCCCCGAAACGTATTGAGGTACGGCCTCAGGTGGTTAGTGTCGGGGGTAGAGCACTGGATGGGCTAGGGGGGTAACCTCCGAACCCAACCAAACTCCGAATCCCGGCACTCAAAGCCTGGGAGACAGACTGCGGGGGATAAGCTCCGTGGTCGAGAGGGGAACAGCCCAGACCGACAGCTAAGGTCCCGAAGAGGTGGCTAAGTGTGGAAGGAAGTGGCGTGCCTGAGACAGCTGGGATGTTGGCTTAGAAGCAGCCATCATTTAAAGAGTGCGTAACAGCTCACCAGTTGAGGCACGCTGCGCCGAAGATGTAAGGGGGCTGAAGCCACCCGCCGAAGCTACGGGTCAGTGTCGTAGGGCACTGGCGGTAGGGGAGCGATGCGCTGTAGGGTGAAGGTGGTGCGAGAGCGCCGCTGGACGAGGCGCATGAGAGAATGCAGGCACGAGTAACGAGAAGAGAGTGAGAATCTCTCTCCCCGCAAGCCCAAGGGTACCTGGGGAAGGGTCGTCCGCCCAGGGTAAGCCGGTACCCTAAGGTGAACCCGAAAGGGGTAGCCGATGGGAAACGGGTTAATAATCCCGTGCCACCACATGGCGAGGCTAAAGGGGTGACGCAGGAGGATAGGCTCCGAGGACAAGTGGCAAGTCCTTCCAAGCCACGAGGACTGAGAAGGGCGTAGGCAAATCCGCGCCTGGAGTCTGAGTGGTGAAGGGGAGCGCCTTTAAGGTGCAACGGGGCCGAGTTCACACTGCCGAGAAAAGCCTCGTTAGCCGATTGAGTCATGTGGTGACCGTTCCGCAAACCGACACAGGTGGGCTGGCTGAGGAGGCCAAGGGGAGCGGGAGAACCCTTGCCAAGGAACTCGGCAAAATGGCCCCGTAACTTCGGGAGAAGGGGTGCTCCTGGGGGTGTAAAAGCCTCTGGGAGTCGCAGTGACAAGGCCCTGGCGACTGTTTACCAAAAACACAGGTCTCTGCCAACTCGAAAAGAGGAGGTATAGGGACTGACGCCTGCCCAGTGCCGGAAGGTTAAGGGGAGGGGTGAGGCCTCTGAAAGGGGGCGTAGCTCCGAACCGAAGCCCCGGCAAACGGCGGCCGTAACTATAACGGTCCTAAGGTAGCGAAATTCCTTGTCGGGTAAGTTCCGACCTGCATGAATGGCGTAACGACTGGGGC
>DPRG01000111.1 GCA_003538775.1 Thermotogae bacterium | reverse complement strand
CTTTGTTGATGCGAGCGAAGAGACAAGCGAGTCATGTGATCACATACGTTCTGATCCCTTCTGTCCATCTATTTTTCTTCATCATCCAGATATTCAAAAGCAGGTCCGTGTTCGGTTAGATAAACTGTGTCACCAGTTCTCGCTCCATGTTCTTTCAAACGCTGAGAAACTCCATAACGCTCTAAAACGTTCAGAACCTCTCGTAGCGAATCTTTGAATTCCACTCTGTATTTACTCAGGAGGTACTCCACCAGGTTCCCTTCAACGACAAACTCGTTTTCACCGATCTTTCTTACACGAAGCTCTGGAAACTCGGGGAAAACTTTCCTCCTTGGTTCAATTTTCGGAAGCTTCTCAAGTTTGTCTTTTGAAACAGGCTGACTCAATTTTTTCGGAATGATCCGCCCCAGTAGTGATTTGAACACATCTATGTTCGTTCTTAAAAGTGCGGAAACCGGTACCACATCTTTTCCGGTTTCTCTCGAAAGCTTTTCCACGAGTTCCTCAATTCTTTCCGGAGAAACGAGATCGATCTTGTTTAACACAATGATCTCAGGTTTGGGAGCGAGGTCTGAATGAAATTTTTCCAGTTCCTCTCTCAGTTTTTTCCAGTCTTCCAGAGGATCTTCTCTTGAGGCGTCCAGCACATGTGCTAATAGAGCGCAACGTTCAACATGACGCAAAAAAGTGTCTCCCAGCCCTGCACCGCGGTGAGCTCCTTCTATCAAACCGGGTATATCCGCGATTACGATGGATCTGTCATTGAACTTTACCACACCAAGATTCGGTACAAGCGTTGTGAAAGGATAACTGGCTATCTTGGGGCGGGCGTTACTCACAGAGGCTATTAGACTGGACTTTCCCACGTTAGGGTATCCTATAAGTCCCACGTCCGCAAGGAGTTTGAGTTCAAGAAGAAGTGTTTTTTCTTCTCCTTCTTCTCCTTTTTCGGCAATTCTTGGGGCGCGCAAGGTGGGGCTGGCAAATCTGGCGTTGCCCCGTCCTCCTTTGCCACCTACAGCTACGCAAACAACTTGCCCGTCTTGAGAAAGGTCAGCGATCACCTCGCCGGTAACAGCGTTTTTTACTATGGTGCCAACAGGGACTTCTATAATTACATCCTTCCCTTTCGCTCCGTGCTTTTTCTTTCCAGCACCGCTGGCACCATTTTCCGCCTTTATTATCTTTACTCCGTAGAGTTCGGCAAGGGTGTTTTTGGAACTCGTCGCACGGATGAAAACACTTCCACCGTCCCCGCCATCACCTCCATCTGGACCACCGCGGGGAACGTACTTCTCTCTTCTGAAACTCACCGCACCATCGCCACCCTTACCTGCTTTCACCCTTATTTTGATAACGTCTATAAAATTACTTTCTTCGTTCAAATCCATCACCTCTTAATTCAATAAGGACATCGGTACTTTAGATTGAACGAATACGCTTGAATTCGCCGCAAAATTTTACCATGGAAGCAGCAAGGGGAAACGGGGAATAATGAATCGGGATCAGAAAGTCCGATCGTTTTTTCCCATAACAAGCACACTTATGGATCCAATTACCGAACAAATGACCAGATAAGTGAAAGCGAGGGCTACGGAGCCCTTGATTACACCGTAACCAAGGAGGTGGGAGTAAACGGGGTTTTCAACCATCATGGTTACCAGTGAAATAGATACCACCACAGAAGTTATCGATGAGACCACGACGCTGATCAAAAAGTGAAGTAGTTTATCAGAGAACCAGCCTGCCACTAAACATATGAAAAGTAGCATGAGCTCGGGCAACCAGGGAAAGTATACAACAAAGAAATCCCTGAACTGCCATCCCAGTTCACCGTATGTCATCACAGAAGTCATCGCCACATTAAAGAAAAGAAGTTCAACGAAACGTTTCACTCCCTCACCTCACACTGCGCTGAAATCGGGTAAATCACTTCTACCGGGAATCGGCCAGTTCTTAACTTGAGTCGCAATATGCCTGTGAAGTTCACCAACTCAACGCCGGCTTCAGAGGACTCGATACGCTTTTTTAGATTCGCACCATAACCTCCACCGATGGTTACCACAAAACTCTTTGGATCAACAGTGCGAAAGTTTACGATTTGGTTGCCGTAATATGCATCCTGTAACCCGTAAGCTGTGAGCTGTAAATATTCGGGTTCAATCTCGATGGATTCGCTACCAAGAGAAAAGTCAAGCGAGGCTTTGAATTCCGCAACTACCCCTTTGAAGCCAAGAAAATCGAGTTGTATGTCAACCCCACCTGAGGATATCGCCCGGGCATGGATTCTGAAATTATCCATGCCCGAGAGTATCCCGATCCACGATATAACAACACAAACTGATATTGCAAGGAGCAAAAACAGCCTTTTTTTCAAAATTTCATCCCCGTTTTTGTTTTTCCACCTCGTAACACGCAACGAAATGACCGGGGAGCACTTCTACAAGTGGTGGATGATCCGAAATTTCGCAATCCTTTGTACGAATTGGGCAGCGATCGTAAAACCTGCATCTTGGGGGTGGATCTATAGGTTTGGTAACACTTCCGATGATCTCCGGTTCTCCTCGTGAAAATTCCGGATCCGGCACGGGCACGGCTGCAAGCAGCGCTCGTGTGTATGGATGTAAGGGATTATGAAGAAGTTCTTCTGTTTCGGATATTTCCACAATCTTTCCGAGATACATCACTGCTATCCTTTCACACATATAACGCGCCACAGCCAGATCATGGGTGATATAGAGATAGCTCATATTATGAGCTTCTCTCAATTCCATCATGAGTTCCATTATACCCGTCCTTATCGAAACATCGAGCATGGACGTGGGCTCATCGGCTACCACGAAGCTTGGATTCAGCACCAGAGCTCGTGCTATAGCTACACGCTGTCTCTGACCTCCCGAAAGCTCGTGTGGATAGCGCCACAAGAAAGAAGATGGAGGAGTTAAACCCACTTCCTGTAAAAGTTCTGAAACTCGCTCTTCTCGTTCTTTCAGATTGCCAATACCGTGTATGTTGAGCGGTTCCGCGATGATATCGAATATCGTCATTCGAGGGTTCAAAGATTCATAAGGATCCTGAAAGATCATCTGTACTTTTCGATGATACTCCTTTTTCCTTGCACCAACGTATGTGGAAACATCCTCGCCTTCGAGGAGGAGCGTTCCATCGGTGGGTTCTTCAAGCTTCACAATGACTTTACCTGTGGTTGTTTTTCCGCATCCGGATTCTCCAACCAGACCAAGGGATTCACCGTATTTTATTTCGAAACTCACATCGTCCACTGCATGGACGAAGTGACGAACTCTGCCGAAAAGGCCACGATCTGCCGGGAAATACTTTTTAAGGTTTTTTACCTCAAGAATGTATTCACTCACGACTCCTCACCTTCTCGTTTCACTGGATTCCAGCAAGCCATGAAGTGCCCTGGTTCCACCTCTATGAACGGTGGTTCCTCTTCGGTACACTGTTTGGTGGCATTCGGACATCTCGGAGCAAATCGGCAGCCTGGAGGAGGATTTAGCAGGTTGGGCGGCTCGCCCGGGATCGTAAAGAGTTTCTTTTTCTCACCCGTTATGCTTGGGAAGGAAGACATCAGACCATATGTATAGGGATGGCGTGGGCGTTTGAAAATCGTGACTGAGTCGGCCAGTTCTACGAACTTTCCGGCATACATTACCGCTATCTTGTCACTGACCTCCGCGATGACGGCTATATCGTGGGAAATATATATCATCCCCATGTTCAGTTTTTTCTGAATTCTCTTCATTTCCTTCAGGATCTTGTCCTGGACTATAACATCAAGGGCGGTCGTTGGTTCGTCGGCGATGATCACCTTAGGATCACATGAGAGAGCCAGAGCAATGACCGCACGTTGTTTCATCCCACCGCTGTACTGGTGAGGGTATTGATCCATGCGTTTGGGATCGAGCCCGACGAGTTCGAAAAGCTCCGCAACTTTTGCACGCGCAGCGTCTAAGGACATATCGGGATAGTGGTTCAGAATCGCCTCTACAATTTGGTCTCCAACCGTATAAACCGGATTCAGGGAGTTCATAGCGGCTTGAAAGACCATGGATATACCCTTCCATCTGTATTTCCGCATTTCATGTTCGGGAAGACTGATCAAATCCACAGGCCCCGATCCGTCGTCAAAATACACATGTCCTCGTTGAAATTCCCCATTCTCGGGAAGCAATCTCAGAAGAGTCATGGAGATGGAAGTTTTACCACAACCAGATTCGCCGACAATACCGAGACTTTCTCCTCTATCGAGTGTGAAGTTTATACCGTCGACCGCTCTGACGTAACCCATCTTGGTCTTGTAATACATCACCAGATCGTTTACCGACAACAATGGCAACGCGATCACCTCTTTCTGAGCCTTGGGTTGACTATTTCTTCCAGGCCCCTTCCAAGGAAGTAGAAAGCCGAACACAACAGGGTGATGGCAGCACCAGCTGGCAGCCAGAGCCACCAGTATGTGCCTATAGCTTGACCGGAGGAAAGATAGCCGGAACTCCAGACGGTGTTTATCATAATTCCCCAGCTCATCCTGATTTTAAGCAGTCCAAAGAAACTCAAAACCGCTTCAGAAAAGACGGCGCTGGTCACGCTGAACATCATGTAAAGAAACGAAAGAGGCATAACATTGGGAACTATGTGGTTGAAGATGATGTAAGCGTTCGAACCACCTGCAACGCGGGCAGCCTCAATGAACGGTTTTACTTTTATAGTAAGCGCCTGGGCTTTCAAAACGAGCGTGATCCCACCGAAACCACTTAACAAACCCAGAACTATGGCTAATTTTATAAGGTTCATCTCCATGAAGCCGCTGAGAACGATCAGGAAAGCGATGCCCGGGAACAAAAGCATGATATCCGCGAGTCTCATGAAGAAGTTATCCACCAATCCTCCATAGAAAGCTGACACCGTTCCAATTATGGTGCCGATTGTGACGGTTATGATGGCTGCGAGCACGCCCAGGGCAAACTCGCTCGGCGTGCTG
Source organism: Thermotogae bacterium (assembly GCA_003538775.1). GTDB lineage: Bacteria > Thermotogota > Thermotogae > UBA12178 > UBA12178 > UBA12178. Next base: position 5,272 of record DPRG01000111.1, on the reverse strand, counting down.
TACATGAGCTGGATGAAGATATCTCTGCCATTTGGATCGGTGCCGAGCCAGTGCCATCTCGAAGGAGGCAGCGGATGAGAAACACCAAGCAGTGATCTGACAGACAGATAATCGTATAGACTGACGAGTTCTTTTCGCGCCTCCTGGTGATCCAGTTCAACTTTTTCAAGTGCAGCGTTTACAGGCAATACAAGTGTTTCAGGTGATGCCATTGTGAAGTCGTAAAGGGCCATCAACAGATCATCTTCTGCGCCTTTATTGTCTAAGAAAGCGTTGAGAACTTCTTTAAGTTCTTCCACACCCGGACCGACTTTCTCAAGACTATTTGCAAGCTCAAGAAGCTCTTTAACCTGCTCCTCAACCAGGGATTCGACCGGCTCGTTTCCCAGATCTTCTAAGAGTCTCAAGGCCATCAATTGGAGCTTGTAATAGTTGACTGGTTGTGAAAAGCCGGAGAAATCTGCGTCTGGTAGAACGAGTTTTGCGAACTTCGCGGTTCTTCCTCTGAGTTTTGAAAGCAAGTCGATGAAATCCATTCGTCTGTAGTTGACATCCCCGGTGATTTCGAACTCTCTCTTCAAACTCTCATATTCCTTGTCTGTCAAGGCCTGAGCGAAGATCTCACCGACAGGTACGTCCAGTGCCTGAACGATTTTTACAATATCGGATTCTAAAAGACCAGAGGGAAGCTGCGGAATCTCGTCAAGGATACCCAGATCTTTGGCTTCTGAAAAGGTGGCATAGATGAAGAATCGGGCTTCGGCCACTTTCTCCTGGAGGGCTTTCGTTTCAATTTTGTATGCCTGGAATGTTTTGGGGGCATCGCGGGAAAGAGCTTCCAAAAGGTCGACACGGGCCGCAGAAGAAAAGTCAAAAGTGGTTATGGCAAGTGTTCTACCCGCACTTCCCAGAACCAGTTCTACCATCTGATCAACGGCAAGATCGTCCACACTTTTTGCCTGCAAGAGTTCGTAGCTTGCCAGAACCTTTATTTCCTGATTAAGGGCATCACGCGCGCTTCTAACATAAAACTCCCTTGTTTCTTCACTTCCTTCCACGTTCTCACGTACACGTTGCACGGAAAGGGCAAAAAGATCTGCCAGAGATGAAACCTCCGGAGAACTCGAAGATTTCAGGTAGGATTCGAATTCTTCTGCTCTCTTTTTCGCAAGGAGAACGGTGGCAAGATCCCTTAGAGTTGGATACGCTGCTATCTTTACAAAATCCAGAGTACGGAGGGTTTCGTTCAAAACAGCGGTTTCAAAGGCCCGTTGGTTCTCGATATTCAAACTTATGTCCAGCAATCCCTCCGCAGCCAGACGTGAGACAGCTTCGAATACCTTTTCTTCAGACTTTCTTATTCCCTCTACCTTGCCACGATTTTCATCCACAATAGTCTTAAACCTGTCTCTTTCTTCAGGGCCATACAGAGCTCGAACTCTCAGTGCGGCCCTGTTAACGGTACGTTCATCTTCAACTCCTGCAAAAGCTTTTGCGAGGGTTTCAAGACCTACTTCTTCCACAACAGCGCCAAAATTGTCGAGACTGAATTTGGATCTGTCTGTAAGTTCTTCCACGCCAGCTATGGCCTTTGGTGAGATGATATTTGTGTTGAGAAGGGAAGAGAGCTCAAATTGCAGTCTTGTTCTCATCTTTCGTGGTTCGTAATTGCCAGTCAGGGTATCGAGAACGTGCCTGAACGCCTGAGCGTTATCGAGACCAACAAAGACCTTCTGCCCCTTATCCAGCACATCTCTCAACGCGTCCAAAAAATCCTCACCCTGATCCAAAATCGCATAGGTCAGGTATTTGGTTGCAGGAATCTCCACACCTTTCATCACGTTTTGAGGAGACATGTAATCGACTATATAAGACATATCCCTCACATGGGGGTCGGTTCCGATGATCGGGTTATAGACTGATGCATCCAGATAAGGCCTGACTATAGGATAAAGCAGGGCGAAAATTCCAAAGGCAATTATCATGTAAAGGCCAAACAGGCCGGATTTGCGTTCTTTGAAAAGCGCCCAGTTCTTCTTGAAGTTTCTCCAGAATAATTTCAGTCTAATCTTCCAGATCGGTTCGTAAGTTGTTTTTTCTCTGTTCTCCATCCTGATCACCCCTCAGTACCTTATCCGTGGGTCAAGGAATGCGTAAAGCACATCGGCGATAAGGTGCGCAACGAGCACGAAAACACCCGTGAAAGTGAGGGCACCCAGAGCGAGAGGAGTGTCTTGCTGCAATGTGGCGTTCAGCAGCGTCCATCCCATACCCTTCCATGAAAACATGGTTTCCGTGATAACCCCTCCACTCACTGTGGTCGCAAGTCCCAAAACGAAACTGGTGATCAAAGGCAAAAGGGCTGTTCTGGCTGCATGTTTGTCCCTCACTACCCTGTCTGGCAAACCTTTCGCTTTCGCCGTTGTGATGTAATCCTCGCGGATCACCTCAAGCATAGTGTCTCTCATCACGAGCATGCTTCTAGCAAAGGCCAGAATTGTGAGCGAAATGACGGGAAGAATCACATGGTAAACGATGTCAAGCGCATAATACCCATAGCCGCTTCTCCACCAGTAAAGCAGAACAGCAAGGATCACAACAGCGAGAGTTCCGTAGACTGCCAGTTTTTTCGTTTTCAGTGTTCGTGCACGCGAAGCTAATGCTATCCCGGCGGCCCACGTAATGACAAGGACAACACCTGACCACAACAGCTTTATGAAAACATCCTGGGCGGTAAAACCTGTGACTCCATGCCATTTATTGGGATCTATGAAGCCTGTTAGTGGAAAGAGCTTCAGAGTAACCGAGAAAAGCCATATCATGATCAACATGAAAAGTGGCGTGAATATCGTCCAGAAGATTATTCCCACGACCGTGGCAACACGGTCAGTGAATCCCCCTCTTCTCCAGGCTATATGTTTTCCTACATTGAAACCCAGCAGAAATGAGCTGATAGTAGAGCACAGGAATAAGAAAACTGTTCGGGGAAGCCTTTCAGCAAGTATATCCCACACAGGACGTGGGTATTCCATGAATGAGATACCCAACTCGAAGTTGAAGAAATTTCTCATGTGTTTGAAGTACTTAACATACCACAGGTCTTCTACCCCAAACAACTGTTTGAGGCGTTCATACATCTCCGGGTTTTTCATTATTCTCGGGTCCAGAAACTTCGTGGTGTAGTCACCCGGCATGGCAAGGAAAATGAAGAAAACGATGGTCACGTATATGACCAGCAGAATGATAATCTGTAATACCCTGCTGCGTATGTATTTTGTCAGTCCATGCATAGGAAAAGCAAAAGTGTAGGCGATTATCGCTATAAGAAAGTTGAATCTTGGGCTAAAAACTGTTAGCCATGGTATCTTAAAGAGAGCGCCGTAGTAAAGCACTAACGCTATTGCAAGAGCGAGATATCTTATGAACTTCCTTTCAAAAAGCAACGACACGACAACAGCCGAGAAAGGAAGCCAGAAATAAAAGAATATCTGCTTTAATGACGGAACAAGAAGCAGAACAATCGAAACAACTACAAGTGCCGCGATCGTCCAAAGAAGTGTCCTCGTCCTGACCGACATTGTTCACCTCTCCTTTTTCCAGCCAAAAGCCCCCGGCTTTTGCCGGGGGCTTTAAGAAGAAGTTTTAAACCAGCATGGTTTCCATCACTTCACTGTCTTCACGCTTTCGGGGAATCCGTAGTAGTCCTGGATACCATCGAGCGCGTCGGTGAATGGGAACATAATCTGGTCTGCTCTGTAAGCCTCATAAAGCGGTGTGGTGAAGAGTACCACATAGGGCAGATCCTCTGCGAGAAGCTCCTGAGCTTCCATGATGACTTCTCGAGCCTGATCGAAGTTGTCTGCCCGTTCGAACTCGTCGATTAGAGCGTCGAATTCAGGATTGTTGTAGCCGGGCGTGTTGAATCCCTGTGGAGCGGCTTCTTTCGAATACCAGAAGGATTTAAAGTACGTGGGCACCCTTCCGATTCCCCATCCAAGCATGTAGATATCGAAATCCACTTCGTCAAAGGCTCTCGTGACTATTTCGTTGAAGTCGGTGAGCTTTACCTGTATTGGTATACCGATATCGTTGGCCCATTGCTCGATGTATATAGCCGTTGTAGCCCTCATGGGGTCGTATTCTCCACTTGGAGCCATCAGTTCTATCGTTTCCACGAGCTTGCCATCGGGACCTCTGAGACCCTTACCCTTTCTTACAACAGGATTGGCGGGATTGGATGTATCGATCTTTGGAGGTATAAGCCAGCTGAATCCAGCCTTCTTGAGAAGATCAATAGCGAGCTGGTAGCGTTCGCCACGGTTCAACCCCTCACCTATTGTCTTCACGTCTGGATTGTACCAGAAGCTGTTTGCAGGTGGCACAGGAGTGGCAAGCGGGATAGCCTTACCTTGAAGCACCCTGTTACAGATGTAATCTCTGTCGATAAGTGCGGCTATCGCCTGGCGGAATTCTTTGATGTTCATCGGGTATTTCCTCATATTGAAAGCGATGTAGCGGAATCCCAGTGCGGGGTTGGTCACGATCTCAATGCCGGGTTGACCCTGAACCTGCTGAAGTTCGCCGGCTGTAAGTCCCAGTGGGTTGGGTATGTAAGCGATATCACCGCTAAGCAGTGCTTGAATGGCAGCAGGTCTGTTGCCGTAAATCCTCCAGGTCAGTCTATCAACAAAGGGGCCAGTTTCAACAACGAGTTTTACATTCCCTTCCGGCTTTGGATTCTTGCTTTCCCAGCGGAACCCTGTTTTCGGATTTTCGATCACGTATCCACCGTTTTCGTAGAAGATGCCTTTTTCACCCTCAGCCCAGTAATCATCAACGACTCTGGAGGCTTCGACAAATGCGCCTTTTTCCCACTTGGTGATGTTCAGAGCGGTGATACCGGGTTCAATGGTGTCCTGCTGGAGAAGCCACTGAGCGGGATCGGGCATTGTCTTGGCCTTTTCAACATAGGGTTCCCAGAAATGCTTAGGTGCGATGGCGGTCATGAGGGTGTCGAAGTAGATTGTCATGGTCTTCTTATCTGTGAAATAGAACTTCACCGTGTAATCATCAATCTTTTCAACTTTCGCCGGTTCGTATGCCCCGCTCCAGTTACCTCCAGGGATCTGGAGTTCTTTGACAGTGTTGTAAGTGAATACCACGTCATCTGCAGTGAAAGGCACACCATCGCTCCATTTAATATCTTTTCTGAGAGGCACTGTTACCGTCCAGTAATCCCCTTCTTTGACGAGTTCTGGAACATCCGCTGCCA
>DPRG01000082.1 GCA_003538775.1 Thermotogae bacterium | reverse complement strand
CTCAACTTCCCATGGTAGGCGTCCATGAAAACAGCGAAGAGTTCTTCTGGAAGCGGCGATGTCCTGTAGGCGTCAAGATGATCGTATATCAAATCTGTAAGGTCTTCTATCGCTTCTTCCCTGTATGGCAGATTCAATGTTTCAAGGGTCCTCTTTATGTTCGCCCTGGAATATCCGTTGACCAAAAGAGCAAGCAAGAGATTCTCATAGTCTTTGTCTACTCTCTTCCATCTTTGGGGTAAAAGAGCAGGACGGAAGGATCCTCCGATTCTAACCCTTGGTACTTTTATCTCGAGATTACCCATTGTGAGATGAAGGTTTCTGTCGTAAAACCCGTTGGCAGAGTTTTCTGGATGCTCCCTGAGATAAACTTCTCTTTCAGCTTCTGCGATAGCGTTGATCATGTCCTGAAGGAAAGAAGCAAGAGAGAAGTTTCCTTCTTCTTTCTTTTCTCTCACATATTGAGCGATTTGGATAAGAGCATCATAGAAAGGGTATCTTTCCTTCAGACTCTTCCTTCTTGGCATAATGTTTCACCTCCAAACATAGTTTACACAATTTTTCCTAATACCCCTTGAGAGCGGAGGATATTATCCTTTATTATCTTCCTGATCGCTTCCTCATTGTTATTATTTCTTGCCACACCTTCTCTAACCGCTTCTAAAGCTACCGCCACTGCCTCCTCTATTAGCGCTTCAAACTCATCGAGACGGGGAATTATGTACCCGGTACTGAGTCCTTTTGTCCGAGCATAACTGTACAGAGCATTTGCCGCAGCGAGGCACATTCCGTCTGTTATTTTCTTTGCGCGAACATCCAGCACACCACGAAACATTGCCGGAAAAACCAGTACGTTGTTCAATTGATTGGGAAAATCAGAGCGCCCTGTTGCAACAACCGCAGCACCTGCGTTTAAAGTCTCTTCGGGTAAGATCTCTGGAACAGGGTTAGCGCATGCAAAGACAATAGGCGACGCCGACATCTTCCTTATCCACGATGGTTCAATGACGCCAGGACCAGGTCGCGAAAGAGCGATACAGACGTCGGCATCTTCGAGGGCCTGGGGAATATGTCCGGTTTTTCCCTCCCTGTTTGTAAGTTTGCAAACAGCACGTCGTGGATCTCGCTCTTCAAACTCCTCCAGACGCTGTGGTGAGAGAATTCCTTTTTCATCGACTGCGAGAATGTTGGAAGGAGAGACCCCTGCTTTCAATAGTAACCGAAAGACAGCAGTGTTTGCCGCACCCATTCCAACAAGCACGATTCGCGAGTTTTTCAAATCTCTTCCTGTCAGTTCCAGTGCACCAAGGAGACCGGCAAGTATCACGGTTGCAGTACCCTGCTGGTCGTCATGCCATACAGGTATATCGAGAATGTCTCGAAGTCTTTCAAGAACATAAAAACATTTGGGACTTTCTATATCTTCGAGATTTATCCCCCCAAACGTTGGGGCCACGGCTCTGCAAAAATCCACAAGTTCATCTTCACTTTTTGATCTCACAACAAGTGGTACAGCATCCACTCCACCAAACACCTTAAAAAGCAACGCCTTACCTTCCATAACAGGGAGAGCTGCCTCGGGTCCGACGTTTCCCAGTCCAAGAACCCTTGTTCCGTCCGATATAACCGCAACTGTGTTGCCGCGCCAGGTGAGATTGAATACTTCATATGGTTGCTCAGCGATACGCTTCGAAACGGCTGCCACCCCAGGAGTGTAGTAAAGCGATAGATTGTCATAATTCACTTTCCCTTTTGGAACAACGCTTATCTTTCCCGCCAAACTACGATGAAGCTTCAATGATTCCTCTCCGTAATCCATTGCAATACCTCCTCTTCACCTTTCCAAGACTAACATAAATCGTCAACATCTTCTCGATCTCCATCTCGCCAATGATTTATCAGTCTATTCATAAGATCGCTATACAGTTTAATTACGAAATAATTTATTAAGTTATGATAAGCTTTTATACTAAGATATAGCGATTCATAAAAAATGACCAGTACCCTTGACAGGGAAGTATATAAACAATATAATTTGATCGGAAAGCGAAAGTAAAAGACTGGAGGTGAATCAGATGGCTCAGACGGAATACGTGGTAGGTATCGATTTGGGAACGACCAACTCTGTCGCGGCACACGTTAAACCTGATGGGTCGGTTGAAGTCATACCAAATGCCGAAGGCAGTAGAATCACTCCCTCTGTTGTGGCTTTCAGCAAGAGTGGGGAAATCATCGTTGGTGAGCCTGCCAAACGTCAGGCAATACTGAATGCCGAAAGAACCATAAGGTCCATAAAAAGAAAAATGGGATCAGATTACAAGGTGAAAATCGACGACAAGGAATACACTCCTCAGGAAATCAGCGCTTTCATTCTCAAAAAGATCAAAACCGACGCTGAAGCATATCTCGGTGGTCCGATAAAACGGGCAGTGATCACCTGTCCGGCGTACTTCAACGACGCTCAACGCCAGGCTACGAAAGAAGCGGGAATAATAGCGGGGCTTGAAGTCCTGAGGATAATCAACGAACCTACCGCAGCTGCGATAGCTTACGGTCTTGACAAGGTAAAAGGCGAGCAGCTGGTCATCGTATACGACTTTGGTGGCGGGACGTTCGATGTGTCTTTGCTGGAAATCGGAGATGGTGTTATTGAAGTCAAAGCCACAGCCGGTAACAACCACCTGGGAGGAGACGACATAGACCAGAGAATAATCGACTGGCTCGCCGAGCAGTTCAGAAAAGAACATGGAATAGACCTCAGAGAGGATAAGCAGGCTCTTCAGAGACTCAAGGACGCGGCGGAAAGGGCGAAGATAGAGCTTTCATCGAAGCTTGAAACCGATATAAGCCTGCCATACATAACCGCGACCAAAGAAAGCGGGCCACTCCATCTGGAGGCAAGACTGACCAGAGCCACGCTCGAATCGTTGGTGAGAGACCTCGTTGAGATGACCAGAGAACCGATCGAAAGAGTGCTCAACGACGCGAAGGTTTCCATAGAGGATATCGACGAAATCATTCTTGTGGGTGGTACAACGAGGATGCCGCTGGTTCAGAAGTTTCTGACAGACTTCTTTAAGAAAGAACCGAACAAAAGCGTCAACCCTGACGAAGCGGTGGCAATCGGTGCGGCGATCCAGGCGGCCATACTTGCAGGAGAGCTCAAAAAGGATCTCGTTCTTGTGGACGTAACACCACTCACACTTGGTGTGGAAGTGAAAGGCGGTCTTATGGAACCCATCATAGAACGCAACAGCAAGATTCCAATAAGAAAAAGCAAGATCTTTACCACCGCCGAAGATGGCCAGACGGAAGTCGAGGTTAGAGTCTATCAAGGAGAAAGACCCATCGCAAGAGAAAACATATTCCTTGGAAGTTTCAGGTTAACGGGAATTCCACCTGCACCAAGGGGTGTGCCGCAGATAGAGGTCACCTTTGATATAGACAGTGATGGCATTGTAAATGTCTCGGCCAAAGACAGGGCAACTGGTAAGGAGCAATCTATGGTAGTCACTGGAAGACACAAACTCTCACCCGAGGAAATCGAAAGGATTATCCAGGATGCTAAGAAGTATGAAGAACAGGACAGAAAACGCAAAGAACAGATTGAACTCAAAAACAGGGCTGACGATCTTGCATACGCTGTGGAAAAATCACTCAAGGAATATGGAGACAAAATTCCCGCAGATGTCAGAAGCAATCTCGAGTCACTGATAAAAGACCTCAGACAGGCAATTGAAGAAGACAACTTCCAGAGAATAAAGATTCTGTTTGACCAGTTACAGCAAGAAAGCACAAAGATAGGACAGTACCTGTACCAGTCTCAGCAGCAGGCAGCTGCAGCAGGCGGAGGCGCTGACTCTTCTACGGGGACTGATGACAAAGGTACTGTTGACACCGACTACGAAGAAGAAAAATAAAAAATTCGGATGGGATAGGAGGTGGTGGACATGTTGCTCGATATCAGGAGAGAAGATTTCTTCAGACCGTTCCGTGAACTCCAGAGGGAGATCGACAGACTTTTCGACGATTTCTTCAGAACCGAAAGAAGAGAACGCACCAGCTTCCTGCCGGACGTGGATATATACGAAGACGAGGACAAGATATACATTGAAGTTGAAGTCCCCGGAATGAGCAAGGAAGATGTTAAGGTAAAGATCGAAGACAACGTTCTGACAATATCCGGTGAAAAGAAACACGAAAAAGAAACCAAGAAACGCAACTACCACGTGGTGGAAAGGAGCTATGGCACCTTCCAGAGGTCCTTCGCTCTGCCCGACTACGCCGACACAGAAAAGATCAAGGCATCCTATGACAAAGGAGTTCTCAAAGTGGAAATCCCGAAGAAGGAATCGGCAAAACCCAGGGTGATAGACGTAAAAGTCGAGTGATAAAAGATGGGAGGGCGGGCGGGTAGCCCGCCCTTATTCATCTTTTTGGAGGTGAGGCATTTGTTCAACCCAGAGGATTTCACTCAGAAAGCTCACCAGGTGATGATGTCTATACAGGATATTCTGAGCCGCTTCAAGCAGAACCAGCTATCAAGCGAGCACATCCTACTGGCGTTACTGGAAGACAATGAAAACGTTGCTGTTGAAGCGTTAAAAAAGATCAATGTGGACGTCAGGAAAGTGGCGGACGATTTGATAGATGCCATTAAGGCACTTGGAAAGATTCCTGTTCCCGAAGGCTCAAAGATCGTCCAGGTATTCATAACACCAGATGCGCGCCATGTAATAGAAACGGCCAAGCAGGAAGCCAGAAGAATGCAGGACGAAAAAATTGGAACGGAGCATCTGCTACTGGCAATTCTCAAACATCCGGAAACCAACGCTGCAAGGATACTCTACAAACATGGAGCTTCTCTTGACAGGGTCTATTCAGCTGTTCTGGACATCAGAAAAAGCGGAGAAAGTCCTGAAGAAGAGAATCTCGATTTCCTTTCCAGGTTCACGATAGATCTCACACAACTGGCTGCTGCCGGAAAGCTCATGCCGGTTGTGGGAAGGGATGAAGAGATCAAGCGAGTAATGCAGATATTGGGAAGAAAAACGAAAAACAATCCCGTTCTCATAGGTGATCCGGGCGTTGGTAAGACCGCGATAGTTGAGGGACTCGCTCAGCGAATCGTTAAAGGTATGGTCCCGGATTACATGAAAGGCAAAAAGGTACTCGCTCTCGATATGGGGCGCCTGGTTGCCGGTACTAAATTTCGTGGGGAATTCGAAGAACGAATGAAAGGTGTTATAGACGCCGTTAAAAAACTTTCAGGCGAAGTGATAATGTTCATAGATGAGATACATACGGTTGTCGGTGCGGGAAGCGCGGAAGGTTCCATGGACGCTGCCAACCTTATGAAACCTGCTCTGGCAAGAGGAGAACTTCAGTGCATAGGCGCGACAACGGTTGAAGAATACAGAAAGCATATAGAAAAGGATAAAGCACTTGAAAGACGATTCATGCCGGTGTATGTGGAAGAACCGTCACTTGAAGAAACCCTTGAAATACTGAAAGGAGTTCGCCCAACATTCGAAAAACACCATGGAGTGAAGATAACAGACGACGCACTGGAGCAGGCTGTGAAACTTTCTGCAAGATTTGTCACCGAGCGCTTTCTTCCTGACAAAGCAATCGATCTCATCGATGAAGCGGCGTCCAAAGTGAAACTCGAAGCTTCCTACGTTCCACATAAGGTTGTGGAGCTTGAAGAAGAGATCCAGAAGAAGATGGATGAAATGAACGAAGCGGTCACAGCGGGTGATTATGAAAAAGCCGCGCAACTCAAGATCGAGGTGAGTGATCTCCAGGAAAAACTCAACGCGCTCAGGAGCGAGTGGGAAACTTCCAAAAAAGAAAAGCTTGTGGTGGATGAAACCGTTGTTGCGGAAATAGTACAGCAGTGGACGAAGATTCCGGTAAGCCGTATGCTCGAGCCGGAAAAGAAGAAGTTGAAAGAGCTGGAAAAGCTCATACATGAACGCTTTGTCGATCAGGAAGCAGCTGTTCGAGTGGTTGCTGACACGGTGAGACGAGCCAGAGCGGGACTCAAGGATCCAAAAAGACCATCTGGTGTCTTCCTTTTCCTTGGCCCAACAGGCGTCGGAAAGACCGAGCTCGCCAGGACACTCGCAGAAGTGCTCTTCGGTAGTGAAGAAGCGATGATAAGGATAGATATGTCGGAATACACTGAAAAACACAGCGTTTCGAGGCTCATTGGTGCTCCTCCGGGTTATGTGGGATACGAAGAAGCGGGACAGCTAACCGAGGCTGTTCGCAGACGCCCTTATTCGGTGATACTGCTTGATGAAATCGAAAAAGCACATCCAGAGGTTTTCAATATATTACTTCAGGTCTTTGACGATGGACGACTCACAGACGGCAAGGGCAACACCGTGGATTTCAAAAATACCATCATTATCATGACGAGCAACGTGGCCAGCGAAAAGATGATGGAAACGGCTGAATCAGAAGGTTACATAGACGAAGATCAGATTGCTGAAGAACTTAAAGAAACCTTCAAACCGGAGTTCTTGAACCGTCTCGACAGCATTGTGATATTCCAGCCGCTTTCGCTGGAAGACGTTAAAAAGATAGTGGAAATAAAATTGCGCGAAGCTGCTCAATTACTTAAAGAACAGGGCATAGACCTTGTCGTTAGCGAAGAAGCGAAAACATATCTCGCTATGAGCGGTTACGCACCTGCTTACGGTGCCAGACCGTTAAGAAGGCTAATAGAACGTGAGATCATTAATGAAGCTGCCAGGTTGATCATCGATGGAGAGGTTTCCGAAGGTGACACCATTTTTGTAGACGGCGACGAAGACGGTATATATCTCAGGGTAGAAAAAGTTAAGTCATAATGCGGATGTTCTGGATCTCTCCCTTGATATTTCAGAAATCACAAACTGAGCTGAACGAATTCATCAAAATATGAAAGGGGGGATCTTGTGAGCACCGCGGTAAAGAGCCTTCGTCTTCCAGGAGAAACTAAAAGAGAACGAACGAGGATCATTGAAAACCGGCGGATAGAAAAATCGCTGGCTTTCATCGAAGCGGAAGAGAAGATAAGAAGAACAAGAGAAAGTGTGCTCGTAAAACTCTACCTGGAACCCGGAAGATGGTGGATGTGAGGATTTGAGGCATTCTTTGAGGAACGTGAATAGCAAGATAAAGCAACCAGCACCTATGCCGGGGAGCCACATCTCCCCGGTTTTTCATGTTAAAATGGTTAGTGATCCTAATCAATCTAATTAGTCGGAGTGATTGAATGGCAGACCAGCGTGTGGATTTAACCGAAGGCGATCTTTTGAAAGGTATCATGAGATTAGCCTGGCCGGTGGTTGTGGCCAATCTGCTTCAGACTACATACAACATCATAGATGCTTTCTGGCTCGGAAAACTTGGTAAAGAAGCCTTTTCAGCTCCCACGATAGCATGGCCTGTTATTTTCACTGGAATATCATTTGCTTTTGGTATTTCAGTGGCAGCCAACAGTCTTGTCGCTCAGTATGCTGGAAGTGGCGATAAACGTTCGGCGGAAATAGTAAGTGCTCAATCCGTCGTGCTTTCTGTTTTTGTATCTCTGCTATTGATCGTGGTAGGACTCTTTTTTGCAAGGCCCATACTTGCACTCATGGGTGCTGAAGGAGAAATTCTGGATTTAAGTACCACGTATCTTCAGATAATACTTTCCGGTTCTCCTTTGATGTTCGCCATGTTCGCGGCCGTTGGTGCCCTCCGTGGTTGGGGCAATTCCAAAATCGCGATGAACTTTACCATCATCTCAGTTTTGCTGAACGTTGTCCTCGATCCCCTTATGATCTTCGGTATAGGGTTCCCCAGAATGGGCGTTGCGGGTGCCGCACTTGCTACGGTTGTTTCTCGCTCAGTAGCTTCGGTATATGGACTTTACGTGCTTTTTTCAGGGCGAACCGGAATGAAGTTACACATCACCGACTTCAAACCCCGATGGAACATAATGAAGAAAGTCTTTTCTGTCGGTCTGCCCGTGGGATTTGGAAACAGCGTGACATCTCTGGGTTTTACTTTCATAATGGGTGTAGTGGCAAGATTTGGGCCTGTAGTGGTCAGTGCCTACGGTGTTGGAAATAGAATTATATCGGTGATCACCATGTTTTCCGGAGGCATAGCCGCGGCTGTAGCCAGCGCGGTGGGTCAATCCCTTGGAGCCGATAAACCGGATAGAGCTGTTTCAGCGGTGAAGATCGGGAGTCTCGTGAACTTCATACTTGTGAGCATTTTCTGTGTGTTCACTTTCTTCTTTGGAAAATATTTAACGAAGTTTTTTATAAACGATCCTCAAGTAATAGAAATGGGGGAAATATTCTTCAGGCTCGTTTCGTTTTCGGTGCCATTTTTCGCAACGATGCAAACCGTTCTCGCGGCTTTGGACGGGTCTGGTCACACCGTGAAATCAACGGTAGTCAACATTGTTCGCCTCTGGGGTGTGAGAGTACCTGTTGTGATCTACATGGCCAGAGCGTTCGGGTTTGCGGGAATCTTTTATGCTATGATCATAAGCAATATCGCGGCGCTACTGCTTGCACTGTCCGTTGTAACGTTCAGTAGATGGCAGGAGAAGATAATCTAAAACTAAGGGCCTGGAGATGACCTCCGGGCCCTTAGTTTTGAATACGGTTCATTCAACCGGCTCGAAATCTTCTTTTGAAGCTCCACAAAGCGGGCAAACCCAGTCATCTGGTAGATCTTCAAAAGCTGTTCCGGGTTCGATACCGTTGTCTGGGTCGCCAGCTTCAGGGTCGTAGATGTAGCCGCAAACCATACAGCGATACTTTTTCAACGCCAGTCCCTCCCTGTCATTCCACTTTTACTTCCACGGAGTTCTCCCACAATCCGTGGATATTACAGTATATCACGGCAATGAGGGTTGCCGACTCGGGAAGAGATACAACTACTTTCACAGAAGGTTCTCCAAAAGTGGGACCAAGATCGAAATGTCCAACCTGAACTACAGGCTTGCCCTCGAATTTCGCGTAGAGATCCATCCACTTGATGTGATGTTCTACTGTGTTTGGATGAGGGATTTCCTTACCCACAGTCACCTCAACTTCGAATTTTTCGCCTTTCTTTACCGTTGAGGGCGCACCGATAAATGGCACATGCTTTTCCGATTTGAAATCCTCCGTACGGACGAGTTCACCGATTTTCATGATATTACCTCCCTATCATTTAAACTCAACAAACGCCTCTTTTTGAGCCCCACAGATCGGACATTTATCTGGGGCTTCGCCTTCCACAGTGTGGCCGCAAACACTGCAGATGTATATTTTCACATCGGGGTAATCTTCTCCTTTTTCAACAAGTTCCTTTGCTTTTTTGTACATCTCTTCGTGAATCTTTTCTGCTTCAAGTGCATAATACGTTGAAATCTGTGCACCTTTTTCTCCCTGAAGTTTCGCCGTTTCGTTATAAACAGGGTACATTTCGTTTACTTCGAAATTCTCACCTTCAATGCACTGCTGGATATTGGAGGAATCATCGCCGATCAGCCCTAATTCACGATAGTGGTTTCTTGCATGGACAAACTCAGCGTAGGATATCGCCCTGAAGAGTCTCGCAAGGTTTTTCTTGCCACGTTTTTCGGCCTCTTCAGCGAAAATGGCGTATCTCATGTGAGCCATGCTCTCGCCAGCGAAGGCGTCATTCAAAAACTTTTTGGTCATCTCTCTCATAAAATCACCTCCGAAATAGATTTTAGGGAGCAAAATAATTATATCACAAAGTTGTATTCAGTCAAAAAGTTGAGTAAGCAAATTGAATTGAAGCACTGAGTTACACAAACCAACTCTGGCAATACACAATTCTCACGAGTGAAAGAGTTTTTGAGATTTTTTCTTCATCGCATACCTTTATTTTTAAGGCTTACAAAGCTCCAAACAAACGCTTACGCAAACAATTACCGAGCTGCAGGTTTTTCTGCTCTCTCTCCATAAAACGCACGTGATCACACGACCTTCA
>DPRG01000100.1 GCA_003538775.1 Thermotogae bacterium | reverse complement strand
AACCTGGGGGATTCTGCTTACTTTTTCGGAGTTCTTTCACGTTACAAGAAATATCTCGATTCTGAAAACGAAAGAAGGTGAGGCTGGTGAGCAGCAATCTGTTCTTTGACAGAATCAAGGAAATGATAAAGCTCAAAGTGCGCCTCACGAATGTCTCAGCCTTCCGTATAGGTACGGGTGAACCTGGAGTCTCACCAACCGAGCCCGACAACATGGTGATCAAATACAATGGAAAACCATTCATTCCTGGTTCGTCACTTAAAGGCATTTTCCGAAGTACGGTTGAAAGTCTCTATCGTGAAAAATCTCCCGAGAATGGACGACCGTTCGTTTGCGAAGGCACAAGTGGTGGAGAATTCTGCGTCGATCCCAAAAACAGAAAAGACAGCACAACCGAAGAAGATTGGGAAAAGGAAGTAGCTCAAAATGCCTGCTACACGTGTCTCTTGTTTGGCAACTCCGCCATATCCTCCAGAATCTTCTTCAGCGACGCTATGCCAGTGAACGAAGCGAAAGTTTCGGTACGCGATGGCGTAATGATTCGTAGAGATACTGAAACAGCTATGGAGGGTAGGAAGTACGACTACGAGGTAACGAATCCAGGAGCCGCTTTCGAATTCGAGATAGAGATTATCAATCCCTTGAAGCCTCATATTGAAATGGTGAAAAACGTTTTGAGACTCATGAACATGGGATACGTAAGAATAGGTGGAAACAAATCCCGTGGACTCGGACGTTTCAAAGCGGAGATCATCTCTGCTGAACGTCTAACGGTTGAAAATGGAGAAGTGAAACTCTCCAAACTGGAGGGATGGAACGATGTTTAAGAGTTTTAAAAGTTTTCATACGTTGAAACTTGTGATCGAACCGGAAACTTCACTTCTGATAAAATCCGGTGATACCCCAGTTGATCCAACTGTTCCAGATATGGCCTTTGTGAGAATACCAACACCCTTTGGTGAAACCGTTTATATCCCTGGCAGTTCACTGAAAGGCGTTATGAGGTCCCACGCGGCTCAACTGCTTGCAGGTGTGGGAAAGGACATCTGCGCCATAAGTGTAGCAAACGGAGATTGTGGAAACAAGGTAGTAAACGGGAAAAGAGTTATGAAAATAGATTCAGGTGTTCTTCGCTACCAGCATTCCTGCCATGTATGTCGCACATTTGGTTCCACTGCTCTGGCTTCTGTTGTTAGGGTTGCCGACTTCTTCCCTTACCCATACGACGCCCCGGAAGAAGAAAAGAAGAAAAAAATCAGCGAAATATCCAAAATGCTGGGATTCAAAACGGGCATAAAGATAGACCCCAAATCTGGAACCGTCAAAAGCCGCGCGCTTTATACAGCGGAAATACTCAGTGGTGGAAGATTTTACGGAGAACTTGTTCTCAAAAACCCCGAGATCTGGCAGCTGGGGCTGATATTCAAAGTCATTGAAGATATGAACAACGGCGTTGTGAGACTTGGTCACATGTCCACAAGAGGTTTGGGAAAGGTAAAGGTGACGATCGAAGAAGTCTTCGTCGAGACTACATCCAGCGATGGAATTGCTTTCACGAAATTCAACGGAGACTTTTCACAGGAAATACTGAAGGTACAGGCCAAACCGGAAATAAAGGGATTCATTTCACATTATTCATTCAAAGAAAACTCTTTGGAATCTTTGAAGGAAACAGTGTATGAAAAAACCTCTCAAGCTTTGAAGAGGTGATAGTTGATGGCTCAACAAAATCAAAGCCGAAATTACAACAACTCAAGGGGATACGAGCTCGTTCCCATCTTAAGAGGGAGAAAGACGGTCAATCCCGTCAACCATACCGATATCTACAAAAAAGATGTATATACAGGTACCATAAAAATAAAGGCCAAGGTTGTACAACCTTTGAGCGTAACCTCTGGCTTTTGGAAGAATGTGCAAGCAAAAGGTAGTCGATACCACGAAATGCTCATCTATCGTGATGGACAAGGACGTGTGGTGATCCCAGGCAGCAGCATCAAAGGGATGTTGAGGCACTACGTGAGAGTGCTTTCTGAACGCACAACTAACAATTACAAGGATGACGATTCAGGCATGCCAGAAGCTATATTCGGCTCCACATCGTTTAGAAGTCGTGTTAGAACATCCGATATGATCTACGACCAAACTCTGAAGGAATTGAAGATATTCCAACAATATTCAGGACGTCCTCACGGTGATAACTACAAGATTTACTCCTGCAAGAAAAAAGAAGACCGCGGACAGAGACGCGAATTCTTTGTGGAAATCGTTCCAGCTGGTTCAACTCTGGACTTTGCTGTGAATGTAGAAGGCCTTAGAAAAAACGAGCTGGGTGTCCTGTTTCTCGCGATGGGCGTCCATCCGGAGCATAGATTCTGCGTGAAGTTCGGGAGAGGGAAAAACATTGGCATGGGCAGTATGACGCTCGAAATCGTGCGTTTTGAAAGAGACCAGGGTATACTCGGAAAAGAAGTATACGAAGGGGAAAAGCTCCGCGCGTTGATCAACGAATCCGTGAAAGAATATTTCAACTTTGTTGGCAACAGACAGGCTTTGATGACCAATCTGCAGATACTTAAGAAAGAATGTGGGGTGGATTCCCGTGGATAAACCAAAGCTTTTAAAAGCCTCAAAAGAACTGGTCCAAAAAATACAAAAAGAAAAAGATCCGGATTTTCAAAAACAACTGGTCAACCCTCTGAAAAGAGTTTCTAACCTTTTGGCATACACTCAAGAGCGCTTCATTCCAAACCCCACAAATAAAAACGACTCCTATATATACGATCTTTTAAGGTGGCTTTTCGCGAGATACAAAGACGCTCTGAACGATCAGAAAGCCGTCGCCTATGTCCTGGGAACCGTAGCGCGCATGCTCAACTTTGAAACAGCGCAAAATCTCAACAGACAGGATCCCCGCAATCGAGGTCCTCGAAACAATTACACGAGAAACCGAAACAACAGATACTACCGTAGATAACTTTAATCTTAAGGTTAGAAAGGAGGGAAGCCACCAGATGGTG
Source organism: Thermotogae bacterium (assembly GCA_003538775.1). GTDB lineage: Bacteria > Thermotogota > Thermotogae > UBA12178 > UBA12178 > UBA12178. The sequence continues at coordinate 15,699 of DPRG01000100.1, read as the reverse complement.
GCGTTATTGCTATGTTGAAGATTTTGACTTTCCTCGGCACAGGTTCCTACAAGAGCAATACCATCCGCATAAATGGCTTCACCAGAATACATAAAATATTCCCAATAGCGCTGGCAGAATACAAGCTATTAAATGTTCCTAAAGAATCTCTAGAACTCATCTTTTTCCTGACCCCTGAATCGAAAGCTCATGAGAACTGGAACGAACACACCAAACCTCACTTAGACTGCATGAAAATAAAGTACCGAGTTGTCGATATCACAGCGGACATAAACCCCATCGAGCTGGTGAGGAAAATGATGGAGGTCGTGAACGAGGGCGATGAAGTTATCCTTGACACAACACACTCTTTCAGGAGTATCCCCATAACCGCCGCGATAATATCTCTTTACCTGCGAGAAGCCAAAAACGTGAACGTCAGGATTTTCTATGGTCTGTACGACGGAGTGAGCAAATTCACAGAAGCTCTTGATCTCACCAACGTGATAGATATGGCTGATTGGCTTTACGCCGCGAGGCTTTTTAAAGAGTATGGGTACAGCAAGCCACTGGGGAAACTTGTCAAGGAGAGAAATTCATCGATCCGGACAAACCCTGATATTAAAGAGAAACCAGAGAAACTGAGTAAACTGCAGGGAGATCTACAAAACCTCTCAACCGCCCTGAGATTGGGTTCCATCCGCTCCATAAGAGAGTACGTGAGAAAGTTAATAGCTTTGTTTGAAGGTTCTCAGCATGAACTAATGGGTGAGCTGGAAAGATTCGCTCCAGAGCTTTACCCATTAGTGCCTTCTATGCTCGAAAGGTACAGAAAGATCGATACAGGGAGAAAGACTGTGGAGCTCGATGAAAAAGAGCTTGACGCGGAAAGAGAGCTTCTGAAATTTTATCTCGACACCGAAGACCTTGGTATGGCTTTGAGGCTCGCAAGGGAATATCTGGTTAATGTCGCGCTTTACAAGCGAGGTCTAAAGGAAAAAGTTCTGGACAGAAAGACACGTGAATCCGTGACGTTTCCTGAAGAAAATTTCATAAGAGATGCTCGAAACCATGTGGCACATTTTGGTTTCAATGAAGACAACCTTCCCTCCCAAAAAAAGATTGAAGATCGCTTGAAAGCGTTAGCAAAGAAAAATCCCGACGAATTATTCGAAGAATATGAACGCGCGGAGACAAAGTCTGTAAAAGCGGTACTCTCACCTCTTGGTACATCAAAAGGTGCGCTGTTCACGATCTTAAAGCACTTCAAGCCAGATGTGTTGGTTATAGTGACTTCAAAACAAGCAGCTGAGAACGTGCCTGAAATACTTGAAAAGGCCGGCTTTAGCGGCAAACACCACGTGGTACTGGTGAATGATCCATTCACGGGAGTCGACGAAGTCGAAAAAGTGGTAGAAGAAGCGCGAAAATACCTCGAAGAAAATGGTGTAAGAGAAGTCGTGATAAACCTGACAGGCGGCACTTCTCTTTTGGGATATATGGTAGAGCGTATAAGAGACGGAATAAGATATGGGAGAAAGATAACCACCGTTCTCGCTGTGGACAGAAGGCCTTACGAAGAACAGAAAGTAAATCCCTATGTGGTTGGGGAGATTCTCGAACTGCCAAGGGGGTGATGCTGTTGGCATATTACAGAGACAGTATGGTCTGCACTGTAGGAGCCAGTCTTATGTCAAACTTCAATAGAGACAAAGCCCTTCCACCGCTTGAAAGCAAAGAAGCTCTGACCTGGATGCTGGAGCAGGATCCAGAAAACGAAAGAACTCTGGGCGCCGAAATAAACTCCATAGCCAGCTTGATAAAACTTGGGATTCTGAATCAAAGGCGCAATCTTATTCTTCTTGTTTCAGACACACCAGGTGGAGAGATGGTAGGAAAGGTGCTCAAAGAATACTTTGAGCTCCATCCGGAGGTGGGTTTCGAAAAAGTCGAGGTAAGAACGGTCGAAGACCTTGACGATTCCCGTATCAACGATTTCAAAAGCAAAGGCCTACGCAACCTCGTAAGAGAACTCGGCAGGTGTATCAAAGAGTATCAGAATAGGCTGGTAATCAACGCAACTGGAGGATTCAAGGCGCAGATAGCCTTTGCGTTGGCCCTTGGTCAGGCGGTGGGAATACCAGTTTACTACCGGTTCGAGAAATTCCCAAAAATAATAGAGTTGCCTCCGCTTCCGCTTTCTCTTGACATCAAGCTGTGGGAGGAAAACATGGATCTGTTTAGTTTGCTGTATATGTTTGGAGAAGTTGAGGAAGATGAAATTGAAGAGATGACAGGAGAAAGTTTTGCTCAGCTGGATCCCAAAATAAAGATGCTTCTGGATAGAGAGCATATCGATGGGAAAAATTACATCTCTTTGAATCCCATGGGCGAAGTATTCGTTAATGCCATGGAAATCTCAATCGACTTGAGCGACATTGAATTAAAGGAATCGGATGTACCGATTGAGAAACGCTTCATTTATCGAAAACCTGAACACAGCGAGCAATTCATTGCAAAATACAAAGCGTTTATCGAGAAGATATACTCACAACCGTTTGTGAGAAAGCTAATTGTGACAGGATTTTCTCAACATTTCGACCGAACGATTGCACTCTTCAAAAAGCGTGGTAGCGAGATATTTGGCTCAATCGGTGCTAAAGGTGGAACTTTAAAGGTAAAGGTAGAGACAACCGCCTCAAACGATCTGGAAATACGCGTGGCGGTCTGGAAGTTGAATCAACTTAATATGTGAAAGGGGTGAGCAGTTTTGATTAACCGAACTGTGAAATGTAAAGTGATTACACCAATGTTTTCCCGCGGGGCACAACCTGCCAGAAATGGGGTTTACCCCTTTGAACTGCGTCCTCAGAGTGTGAAAGGAGTGCTGAGATTCTGGTTCAGAGCTCTCGCTCCACTGGTGATTGATGTAAATTATCTTGATGTCAACAAATTGGCTCCAAAAGAAAGGGAAATTTGGAAAGATGAGAAAAGTTATCCAGGGTTGAAGTATTTGGAGAGTCTATTGTTTGGATCACAGCATCAAGAATCTCCATTTGCTTTAAGCGTAGATTGGAATATCAGAGATGAAAAGGCCGTTGGTAGATACGAACACAACAGAAAAGGAAGGTTGGCATTCGCAGCTGATGGAGAGCTTGACAAGCTCAAATACTCTTTTTATGGAACGTACGATATCAAAGAAGAAAATGGGGATAGAAGATTTATGTATTCCTATCTACCATCAGACTCGGAATTGACTTTGGAATTCTTTGTCAGAAACAAAAAAGACAAGCAAATTAAAGATGATGAAATCTTAGAAGTTTTGCTCTCAATCTTACACTTAGTCTCTACATTCTCTGGATTTGGTGCAAAAACACACAAAGGATATGGCGCATTTGAGCTAATTGAACCTGCGATGAATCGCGATCCTCAAAAGTTTGGAAGCATTGTTGAAAAAGCAGAATCTGCCCTGAAAAAATTCATAACTTCTCACCCAGAAATCTCGAAACTATTTAAAATCGAGCCTACTAAATTTCAAACGATCCCAGATTTTCCAAATTTCGCTGCTCGAACCATCTTTATTATACCCTCCATTAGAGGCAGAAATTGGAGCGAAGTTATGAGGCAAATGTACTTCACATCAAGAGATGACAAAGGTTGGTACCCGAAGTTGAAAAACCAACTTCGCAAATACAACGGAGACGTTGTAAAAGATTTAATCAAATCGATGAATTCTAACAGAGGTTCTGTGGTGGTAAAACCCTCTATTTTAGGACTGCCTCTACAGTATCAAAGATTGCAAACTGAAAAAAGAAACAAGATAACATTTTTCGCTCATGTAGAAACAGAAGACAAGAACAGAGGAAGGAAAGGATCACCCTTACATATTTCCATTCACAAGGATCAAAATGGATGGTATCCGGTGTTGTTGCTTTTGAAATCCAAGATAACACAGCCAGTGAATTCAAAACTGCTGCTGGAAAAAGATTACGGAAGATTTGAAGCTCTGGGATACGACAATTTTGAAACTTTAGAAACACTAATAAAAAAATCTGGGGGTGTAAGAGATGACTGACCAAAAAGAGGAATTTTGGAAATCCAAACTCTCCGCACTTCTTCACGATCCTCTTACTAAAGCATTTGATATTCAGAAACACGACAATCTGGCAGATAAAATCAAAGATTTTTTGGATATACCCAAGGATCGCGGAGAAGAAGATCATGTGGCGAGCGCCATGGACAGATTCCCTCTGCCTTTCGAGCAGAACCGCGAAAAACAGATTAAAGTCTCATGGGAAGAAACCAGATTGGTTCATCCATTTTCGGGTAAGGAGTTAAGCGGATTGAAAGAAAAGCTTTTCAACGATATAGAAAAGGCCAAGGGAATTCTTGAAAATCTCAAGAACAAAAACAACGATTACGAAAAGCTTTACCACGCGGTATGGTGGAACCTTCCCTGGCTGGTAGACGGCGCACAATTTCTGCCGGCAGACACACGCGTTTCAAATCACTCGATAGTTGACCATCTTGATATAACCGCGGCTTTGAAAGGTTGTATCAACAACAACGGTAAAGTGGAGGCTTCGTTGATAGCCGTATCAATAGGCCCGGTTCAGGAGCTCATAGCCCAGGCACGCAAGACTAAAGACCTGTGGGCGGGGAGCTATCTGCTTTCTTATCTTATCTATAGCGCGATAGAAAAGATCGGTCTCGAGTATGGCTTCGATTCGATCATATATCCATATCTAAGAGGCATTCCGTTCGTCAAAGAAACGCTTGAAAAGAAAAGTATATATCTTGGAACTTACTACAAACTTCCTACCATGTCAAGTAAAGTCGCGTCTTTACCCAACATATTCGTGGCGGTCGTTCCCACGGGTGAAGCAGATGACGTTATTGAAAAATGCAAACAAGCAATCAATGAAAGATGGCAGAAATTATCCGAAAATGCGAAGAAGGAGATCATGAATAGAGTCAGATCAAGAGAGGTAGAAGATTTCAAAGAAGAAGTTTTTGACAAGCAAACGTAGATCTTCCCATCTATAAACACCGCAATCTATCCACTTCTGTCGCATGACAACGCCGTGGATGTTGTGAAGGAGCACTTTGTTAATTCTGGAGTAGAAGATTACAGCAATGCATTGGAGATTATAAAAGAAAACGGCGGATACGAAGTAAACCCCGGGGCTTACTACCGCTACAGCTACAGGATACTGATGTCGAAGCTTGCGGCTATAAAGAACATCAGATATTTTCCTGGATTTGAAGACACAGATGGAGTCGGAATAGGAGATGCGGACGATTTTGGAGCAGGCGTGAAAGCCTGTGTGATTTTCAAAGAAGAAGAAAGAAGAGACCTTCTTGGAGCGTTGAACGCGGTAAAAAGAGTGTTGCTGGACGTTCTTAAAAACAAAGAGGCTAAGAAAGCTAAGGAAAAGGACAACTTCAAGATTCATTATGAATCCACAACAGATATCGCCTTGAAAAACAAAGCCAACGAAAATGGGCAATTCAAAAACGCTTACTTCGCAGTTCTCCTCATGGACGGAGACAAAATGGGAAAATGGGTAAGCGGTGACATGGCGCCAGAGCTTAAAAATCTGGTCCATGAGAAAGTTAAAGAGGCTTTTGAAAGTGGCGATGAGCTCAAAAAAGCGTGGGAAAAACTGGTTGATTTAAAATCCATCCAGCCAGCGTATCATAAAGGACTCTCTCGTACACTTGGAATCTTTTCCTCCCTTGTAGAAAAAGTGGTGGAAAAGTACGATGGTATGCTCGTGTACTGTGGCGGCGATGATGTGTTAGCACTGCTTCCAGCTGATAGAGTGCTGGAGTGTGCTAACGACTTGAGAAAACTGTACACTGGAAAAGATTTTGAAATTGAAGATTCAAAAGATGGGATTAAATTCGAAGCGAAAAACGGTGTTCTCTGGAACAATGAAAAACCAATAGCCCCTCTCATGGGAGAAAAAGCCTCCATGAGCGCGGGAATCGCCGTGGTGAACCACAAGTTCCCTCTGCAGGTCGCGCTTCAGATGGCAAGAGAGGCGGAAAAGTACGCGAAAGACACGCTGGGCAGAAACGCCTTCGCTTTGCTGGTAGTAAGGAGATCCGGACAGATAACACGCGTGGGAGCTAACTGGTACCTTGATAACGTCCCTGATGTTCCCAAAGCCCTGTTAGATTTAGTCAATGAAATGGAAGACTTGAAAGTTTCACATCGCAGTCTGTACAAACTCTTGCCTGTTGATCTCCCACTCTTTGAAAACGACATCGACAAACTTGTAGATTACGTCCTAAAAAGATCGGTGCCAAAGCCAAAAGATGAGGAAAAGAAAAAGCAACTCGAAGAGTACAAACAGCGATTGAAAAACCTCATCACAGCTGTAAATACGATGTACAAAAACCTTGAAAATAAAAAGAATTATCACTATCAACCCCACAGCTTAAACGCTCCCATAGATCTACTTCTGTCTGTCCGCCTCATGAAGAGAGGTGAAGAAAAATGAAATTGTGGGCAGTTTGTTTTGAACCGGAAGACTGGGTCGCTTTTAGAGAAATTCGCAGATTCAACCCCGCTGACAGAGTGAAAAGCGTTTTTCCATCACCATTTCCATTCTATGGAGCCCTGAGAACAGCGATCTTAAAACGAATGAGAGACGGCAAATTGGATTTCCAGAATAGCAAACTTACAGAAGAAGAAAAGAAGATCATAGGAGATTCTGAACACGCGGGGGTATTAAAACTATTTGGTCCGTTCATCTTCGAAAGCACAGAAGAAGGAGAGAAGTACTACCTTCCAGCACCGAAGAATATCTACGAATTAAAGAAAAATGATAAGAGTGAAGAAAATGACTGTGAGAAAACCAAAAAGTCATGCTTCAAAACAATGCCGGTACTGGAGCTTAAAAAGAAAGTTAAAATCGAGAATCTGGAACTTGATCTTGCCTGGATGCCGGAATTTGACCACGCTGAAGAATCCAAACACTCATTCATTGAACTTCGAGAAATGGAAAAACTCAGAAGAGGCGAGAAATTCGCGCCCATGGAAAAACTGGAAAACCTTAAGACAGAAACTCGCCTTGGAATAGCCCTGGAGAAAAACTCAAAACGCACAGCTGAAGGCATGATCTACACCCTAACATACTACAGATTCAAAAACGGCGGCTTTGCCATGTTCACTGATGAAAAAGAAACAGTAGAGCTGATCAGGAAATACAAAATAGATGAAAACGGGGTCTTCCTCGGCGCCAAACAACGTTGGGCAAAAGTGTGCATAAAAGAAGTGGAAACTGACGTCTTCGAACCGCCCGATGGAAAAGTTGCGATCTCACTTGTGACACCCGCGATCTTCGATGGAGGTATAGCACCAAGCTCAGGACAAATCAATGGCGCAAAGATAATCACCATAGCGGGTCAGAAAAAGACGGTGATATCTGGTTGGGATCTCATAACCAGAAAACCCAAGCCCATATATCACGCGGCTTCTCCAGGGACTGTTTATTATCTCAACGGGCCTTTAGACTGGACACCTCTTGGTGAGAAATACTGTGACTTTGGTTTTGGAAGGTTTGTTTACATGAAATGGGAATACTTCAGAAAGGGGGATAAATGATCATGAGTGCGGATGTGAAGATGGATGTATATCTAATCTACGCAGAAACTCAGCTTCACGCTGGAAGAGGTGCGGAACTTGGGGTGGTGGATCTGCCAATACAAAGAGAGCGCACTACGGGATTTCCCATAATCCAGGGAGTGAAAGGAGCGTTGAGGGCGTTTGTAAGAACCAGAAATGATAAAAACCTGGAAGAAGCTCTTTTTGGCAGCAGACCTTCTGAGAAAGGTGAACAAGCTGCCCAAGAAGAAGAAACTGTCCAAAAAGAAGAAACTACCCAAGAATCTGAAGGAACAAAACCCGGTGGTGTTGCGTTCTCGGAAGCTAAGATACTTCTGTTTCCCGTTAGGAACAACGAAAGGCTTTTCGTTTGGGTCACATGTCCACTGGCTCTGGCGAGATTTTTAAAGGTTGCAAAAGACGAGGAAGCTTTGAAAGTTGTTAACAACCTGAATCTGGGCGAACACGAGGCCGTCGCGCTATTTGAAAGTAAAGATAACGAGATTTGGCTCGAAGAGATAGCCGTTCAAAGAAAGGATGTCAACACCGACGAATTGAAGAAGCTCTTCGAAAAGATATCAGACTGCGCGCCCATAGACCTCCTAAAAAATAAATTGAAAGAAAACGTGGTAATAGTCAGCGACAAACTCTTCTCGCAGATAGTGGAAACCATGACAGAAGTGGTTCCAAGAGTGCGAATAGATACTACAGGCACAGTAAAAGAAGGAGCGCTCTGGTATGAAGAGTACCTCCCTCAAGACACGGTGATGTACTTTGTTGCAAGGCCAACTGGTTATGCGTCAAACAATGTCTTAGAAGATCTCAAAAATGTAATAAATGACAAACTCGTAAACATAGGAGGCAAAGAAACTGTTGGAAAAGGCATGGTCTGGGTTAAATCCTGGGGGTGATTGATAATGAAAGTATCGCACAAAGGTCTGGAAATGGCTCAATTAGCGAAAAATCTTGTCTTAGAGCTTGAAAAAAAGAAGGATAAGGAGGAGTATCTCAGGAGAGCCAAAGGTCTTGGAAGTATGATCATACAGAACGGTCTCGCAGGAACGGTACTTTTTCTGAAAAAGAAGGGGCCACAAGAGATACTCGAACACCTCGACAAACTCATAGCCTATAAAACGAAGATAGAAAATGTCAGTGAAAAAATAGTAAAAGACATAAAAAGCGATCAAGAACAGCACGGAGAGCTAACTTCTGAACAATACCTGAAAGCTCAGAACGCCGCGCTTGAAGCAGCGAAATGGCTCAGACGTTACGCCGACATTCTTCTTGGTGGTGACAGAGATGAAGGGGTTTCTTAAAAACATTCCCAAGAAGTCGAATAATTTAGGCCTTTTCTGGGAAAAGTACAGTTACATAAAATACCACGAAAATTTCTTAAAAAGCAATGACGAAAAGAAAAAAGGAGATTTAGCCTACAAACTTCTCGCAGATATGAAGATAGATGAAAACGTTCTCAAACTTCTGAAAAAACGGAGGGAGCAGGTTGTCAAAAACTCTAACGTGCTTTTTGACGACGTAGTCGAGTTGAAATCTCGCCTTCTTGTTGGCTCGGGTAACCCTGCTCCTACAGAAGTGGGAATGACCTTTTCCAGAAATTACGGAGTACCGGTGATACCAGCAAGCGCTATAAAAGGCTGTTTTTCTCATTACTTGAAGGAAATATTGGAAGAGGACGGTGAAAAACTCATAGACAAAGAAACTTTCCGCTATCTGTTTGGCGAAGATCTAAATAAAAACAGCGAGGAGAACATCCGTGGCTCTTTGATATTTCTCGATGCGATACCCATAACCCTGGAATTCGGTCTTGATATAGTGAACAACCACTTCCAGCCTTACTACATGCAAAAAGAGCATCCCCCCAATGACTGGTACAATCCTGTGCCTGTAACGTTTCTTGTGGTTGAAAAAGGAAAGTTCAGGTTTACGATTCTGATTGATGAGGAAAGAAATGAGGGATTAAACAATGAAACAAAAGAAAAATTAAGGAACGCATTTCGCGATATGCTTGAAACTTACGGCATCGGCGCCAAAACCAACTATGGATATGGGAGATTCAAGAAAAATTCTCAATGAAATGAGGATGGGACTTCCGTCCCATCCTTTATTGTTGATTCAATTGGCACTGTTGAGTAGTGGTGTGAGAGAGATCAACTTCGAAGCGTCTCTGTATCCTGACACGTGCCAGGCTAAAATGAGATAAGATGGAATGGGAGAGCACCTTTTCAATGATAATGCAGGGTATGGTAGGATTTCAATACCTTTTATTAACACCACCATTCGAAGATAGGGGTGCAGTTAAAGGAGTCGGTAGAAAGCTATGAGGAAAACCACTACAATTCTACGTCGATTTTTTGATGTATATGATTACATTAAATACTTCATGCAGAAACACCTCGATGGCTTCACACCGGAAGATATGAAGAAGGTCTTTATAACTGAAAATCCCTTTGGTATAAGGTCTCTTCTGACATTGCAAACATACGCCAGATGGATTACCAATTATTACATAAAGGACTTTCAGCACAAAAGCCTAAACGTTTTCGCCCTTTTTATTACCTCACCGGATATACCAAAGGCGGCAAAACGCGAGCTTATCTTCTGGCGCACCTGCAAAAAAGATCGCGTTACGGCTGAGCTAACCAAAAACATCATATTCCAGAGCTTTATAGAAGGCGAATCTTATGTTTCAAAAGATGACATAAAAAACTTTATAAAAAAGAATACGAACTTCTCTGAATCCACGCTTCGTAAGGCTTTAGCAGGATACCTCAGATTGCTTGAACAACTCGGAATCGCCCGCGTTTCAGGCGACAGGGTTGAACTTAGATATTACAGGCCAAAGCTCGAGAGTGTAGCGTATGTTGTGTTTTATCTTCTCGAATCACATACTCCACCAGGAAAGATTCTGGTTTCGGATGACTTCAAGTATTTCCTCCTGGACGAACGAGGGTTCATCTCTTGTTTAAAAGATATGCAAGCGAAGGGTATCGTCGAATTTGCCATGGCCGGCGATATTATTAGGATAGAACCTAAAATGGAATTCGAGGTGTTGGTAAATGCTTTTAAAACGTGAAGCGACATTGAGAGAAAAACTCGAGCAAGTAAAAGAGTTGCTTGAAAATTCGAATTCCCTGTCAGCCATGACTGAAGGCTCAAAGGTGATCATCATGGTTGTCAATCCGAAGGAAGAAAGTAAAGCAATCAATGAACTTAGTAGAACTTATAAGGGAAAAATTTTATCTGTCAGTTGCGCGGAACAGGTGATAAAGACCGCGAACGATTATGGTTACGAACAGTTACGCGAAAACCTGGAATCTTTCGGTGAGGTGACTCTTGACGATTTTAGCAAGAGGGTCAAGGACAAGATAGTTGAAGAAATTCTGCGAGTTTCCAAGACAAGCGACATCAGAGTCGTTGTTTTGCACAGATTGGGGATTTTGAATGGGATAACGCGCCTGAGTCCTATAATCGAGGGGGTAGCGGGAAAGCTCAGGAACCCGCTCCTGGTAATATATCCTGGTAAACGAGAAGGGCATACGCTAACTTTTTTGAATTCAAGACACAAAACTTCCATTTACCGGGCGGCAATTATTTGAGTTGAGTGAGATAGTTTGTAGGGGGGCGATAGCATGCAAAGATTAAAGGATCTGTTCTCTTTGAACATTGAAGAGGAAGTGCCTCTCGTTATAAAGGCGGGCGAACAGGATCCCAAAATAGCGCAAAAAGAGATCTCGGAATATATCGTTACCCACCAGATAGAGAATCATCTCGAGACCTTCTTCAACCATTTTAACCAGAACTCAACGAACAAGATAGGGGTGTGGATTTCTGGATTCTTTGGATCAGGCAAGTCGTATTTTGCCAAAATTCTTGGCTACCTTCTCATGAACAAAACACTTCCCAGCGGAAACACGATGCGTGAGAAATTTAAAGAAAGACTTGCCAACAGCAAAAATCGAGAGTTTATATCGGGTCAAATAGATGCGTTGAACAAGTTTCCAACGCACACCGTGATGTTCGAAATAATTGCCGAAAGCTCGGGTTATAGAGATACGGTGCAACAGGTTATGTTTAGAAGCTTTCTGAAATCTCTCGGATACTCGGATTATCCAACTGTAGCGACGATGGAATTTGAACTTGACGAACACGGACTCTTAAAAGATTTCAAAGATTATGTGATCAGCAAGGGTGAAGACTGGGAAAAGATAAGGAAAAATTCTGGAAGCTTTAAAAATGAGGCTGTGAATTTTCTAGTAAGTGAACGCAACTTTATGCAAGAAACGGCAAAGGAATTCCTCAAATCAGCCATTGATAAATATAAAAATCTCGCCCCGGCAGATTTCGCCAGAATCTGCCTCGAATATTCTCAAAGAATCAACAAGAGAATAGCATTCATAATAGACGAAATGGGGCAGTATGTGACTTCTGAGAAAACAGACGAGAAACTGCTCCAGCTTCAGGCGATAGCCGAAGAATTTGCCAGCAAGGGAACGAGGAGACTCTGGCTGATTGTTACTTCTCAGGAAAAGCTCAATGCGCTGGCCGAGAATCTTGACAGTCGTAAGCTCTCGAAACTCGTTGACAGGTTTGAAGTAAGACTCGATCTAACCTCCGAAAATGTGGATGAAGTTGCGCGAGAAAAACTTTTGAAGAAGAAAAAAGAGTTCTATCAGTTGTTTGAAGAAACTTATAGTAAAAAGGCGGGCTCTATACAAACGATGAGCTATACGGGTGGAAAATATAAAAGAACATCGGATGCCGAAAGTTTCAGAGATTATTATCCGTTCTTCCAATACCAGTTCGAGATCCTCCCCGAAATCGTTCAGAACGCCTCAGGTATGATGTACTCTCAAGCAACAGAGCGAAAATTCATATTCATAGTGGACAAGATACTCAAAGATCTTCGCGACGAAGAATTCGGGAGGGTGGTAAACGCCACCGATCTGTTCGACGCTCTGGGGACAAGTTTTTTTGGTTCCGGAGTTGTAGCCCATGTAAAAAAAGTGGATGAATACTACGAAGGTAAGAGAATAAAAGCCTCTGACATCCTGAAAGCGCTGGAATTGATCAAGAGACTCCGTCACATCTCCGCCACGGAAGAGGTCATTGCCCACATGCTCTGCAAGCACCTTGACGATAAGCCTCATGAGATCCAGAAAGATGTGAAAGAACTCGTGAAACACCTTGAAAAAGATAAATATGTAACGGTCTATAATGGTGAAATATCGCTCATAACCGACCTTGAAAGAGAATTCCTGGATGAATACGATCGCCAGGCCAACACAAAACCCGAAAAGAACGGGGAGATAACGTCGCACTTGAAAGATATATTCGATTTAAAAGAAGTCAGATACAAATCAGGGCCCACGATTCCCATAAAATGGATTTATGGCGATAATATCGAGAGTTGGGGGAAGAGCGACGGAATAACGATTAAGCTTTTTCCCTTTGACGAAAAGATAAATGAAGAAGAAATAGAATTCGAGTCATACTCGAAGAATGATCAGATATACATCATCCCGTCGGGTGAGAACAATGTGTACGATCTTGCGGATGAAGTGCTCAAGTACGAAAAAACGTTGAATTCCTTTAGAGGAAAAAGATCGAGCCCTGATTCCCGCGATGTGCTTGAAAAGTACGGAAGAATACTCGAAGAAAAACGCAGGGAGCTGAAAAAAGAGATAAAAACGGCATACGACAATGGAAAGATTATCTATTACGCTGAAAAGGTGCAAAAAGGACGGGATTTGAGTGACACCATAACAACAATCATTTTCGAAAAAGTAGTTCCAGAGGTTTATCCGCGCATCACAGAAACCTCCGCAAAAATGACTGAAGTGATAGATGTTCTCAAGTCCCCACCGGATAAACTCCATTTAATTCGAGACGACGATGATCACGCCGTTTTCACAGAAGAAGGAGAGCTGGTGGAAACTCACAAACTCATCGCTCCGTTTATAGAAGAACTGAAAGCTTCGGTGAAAAAAGGGTCTGACCTTCTCGATACTTTCTCCAGAAAGCCATACGGCTGGACGCAGGAGACGATACTTTATGCCTTAGCAGCTATGTTAAAGACCGGAAAGATAGAGATAAACGGCATGGATGTTTCAAATGACATTGTGATAAATATATTCAAATCTCAATCGAAACTGAGAGAAGCTACTATCAGACTCGTGAAAGCGATGCCCGTTGAGATGAAAGAAGCTCTGATCAATCTTTTGAATCCTATCGTTTCTAAACAGGAGCAGCTTCATCTTCGCGATCCCAACAGCAGGTTCAAAACGGTTGCGCGAAATGTGATGAACGAACTATACGATAGGGCGAACCGTGTTCAGATGATCTTTTCAGATCTCGTTGAGGAAGAAAAAGGGTTTTTCGACATTGAATTATTGAGGGAGCTGAAAAACATCCTGACTGGCCTTTCAGACGAAGCTCTCGAAAGAGTCATCGAAAACAAAGAAAAACTGGAAGATATGATAGAAAACCTCAAAAAAGCTGAAGAGTATCTCAAAACGAACGAGAGATCGATAAGAAAAGAAAAGGACTTCATACAACAGTTGAACAATGAAATGAGCAAAGTTTCCCGTGACGGCGAGATCCCGAACGAATTGAAGGCAACCATTGAACAATTCTACGAAAGCCTGCCGCTGATAACGAAATTCGATACCTCTCTTCATGAACATTTCGAAAAAGCACGGAACATGTACATCGCCATTTTCAAGAAGATCCACGATGCCAGAAACGAAAAAAGAAGGGAACTCTTCGAATATCTGCAAAGCATTAAAGACAAAGAGAATCCTTTGGGTGAACGTGTTTCTGATACAGAGTGGTATAAAAATGCTCTTAAAAGACTGCCTTCGGATTGCTCGGAACTGAGGATAGAGTATTCGATAAAATGCGAAAACTGTCACGCGGGTTACCACGAGTGCGAACTTGAACTCGAGCGTCTCGAAAGACTCTCTGAAAATGTTCGGGCTGATTTTGAAAAGTTCATGAAAAAACAGCCGATTTCGAGCGAACCTTCAATCAAAAAGCTGAGAGTGAAAAAACGCATAACGTACAAAGAGCTCAAAGAAAAGGTTAATTCCCTGGATGTTGACGATCACGCGGTCGTTGAAATAGAAACGGAGGATTGACAGTGCCGGATCTTGAAAAGGCGATAATCGACATCCGAGAGACGCTCGAAAAGGCATATCCTATCATATTGAAGTTGGCGGGTTTTCTTGAAGACAGAGACATCGGAAGAGCGGGACCGGGTTTTGAAGAACTGCGGAGGAAAATCGAGCCGGTCATAAAGACAGACGAAGAACAGCTTGGCGACTACCGAAAAGCACGTGAGAAATTCATAAAAGAAGCTTCCTTCACCACCTTCAACCGTCTTGTCGGCTTGAAAGCGTTGGAAACTCGTGGCTTGCTCGAGCATACCGTGATAACAACAAGCGCAGCTACAGACGACTTAAGCGAAGCACATTACCTGTACGTTTCGAAAAATCCTGAAATCAGAAAAGAACCCGGGCAAGGGATAAACGACGTTCTTGAAGAGGAGTTCAAAAAACTTTCCGAAGAACTTCCACAGCTTTATGATGGGGGTAGATATGGTTTTCTTCCCCGCGGCGGGGACACGATGAGGGTGATCGGCCTTATAAACTCCATCCCGGAAGATGAATGGAAAAAAGACGACATAATAGGGTGGGTGTATCAGTATTACAACGCCGAAGAACGAGAGAAACTAAAGAATTCAAAATCCAAAATCGATCATCAGACTGTAAAATACCAATCTCAACAGTACACGCCCCGCTGGGTTGTGAAACACATCGTTGATAACACTCTGGGAAGGTACTACCTTGAAATGTATCCAGACAGTCATCTTTATGACGAACTTGAGGTACCTATACCGAGAACAGAGCTGAAAAGAAAGCGAGAGCCTAAGAAACTTGAAGAAATAAAGATTCTCGATCCTGCTTGCGGTAGCGGTAATTTCCTTCTCTACGCTTTTGAACTTCTGTATAAGATGTACCTCGAACAAGGATACAATGAAGAGGAAATACCAAGCTTGATACTCAAGTACAACCTTCACGGCATAGACA
>DPRG01000076.1:422-34447 GCA_003538775.1 Thermotogae bacterium | reverse complement strand
GAAGAGGAAAGCGAGTGAGAGTCATGGGATCACGTGCGTTTTGTCCTCTTAATTCTTTCTGGAAGCAATCGTTTGTGAGTGTTTGCGAGGAAATAAGCGAAGCGCAACTGTAAAAGCTCTATGCTGGTACATTTTCTTCCATGCTGAGTACACAACTTAGAAGCCGAGATGTGTGATATTTCCTTCTTTTCGACGATTTTTCGAACACACTCATACAAAAAGAAAAAATTCTTTGAAAATTCGCTCCAAAAAACAAACGAGCCCAGAAATGAGTTTTTTCTTGCAAAACAATCCGTCTTTCCGAGAAACAAACATGACAGTCTATAATCGTGCTTGAACAACTCACCAGAATTTTCTTAGTTTCGACAAAAAACTTTTTTATAAAATTCTCCAATTAAGAATAAAAAGCGTGTTAAGTAAGAAGATCAATTCCCATTGAAACCATTTTTCCCTGTTTTAGGAGGTGATCTCCCACCGTTTTATCACACCGCACTTATGCTTACAACTTTTGTAAACATACAAGCAAGCTATTCGTATATAATAGAATCAACTCTTAGAGAAGGAGGCGAAAGTGGTGAAATCTAAACTCCTGTTACTAACTCTTCTGGTTACCTTACTTCTCTCCCTGGGATTCGCCGAAGTACTCAGAATGGCGGTGATCTTCCCTGGTTCCATCCAGGACGGTGACTACAACTCCCTCGGCTATGTAGCAATGCAGGAAGTTTCGAAGCACTTCGGTATGGACGTAACCTTCTCACAGCGCGTGGCAGTACCTGACGCCCAAAGGGTTATGACTGAATACATACTTTCTGGCTACAACATAATCTGGGCACATGGAGGACAGTACGTAGGCGCTGTAAAAGAAGTGGCTCCCAAATATCCCGACGTGACTTTCATAATCGAAGACGAAGCTCCACCCGATCCTCCTCTGGATAACGTTATAACCATTAGGTCGTGAGTATCACCTTGGTTTCTACGTGCTGGGCGCTCTTGCAGCGATGGTAAGCGAAACGAAGAATGTAGGATACATAGGAGGACTGCAGCTGCCCTTCACAGTGGGTGAAATAAACGCTGTTTACCAGGCTATTCAGGATACAGATCCATCTGTGAAGTTGCATTACCTTTACACTGGAGATTTCAACGACGTCCTCAAAGCCCGACAGGGAGCAGAGGCATTGATCGCCAAGGGTTGTGATGTGATAATCAGCGCCCTAAATCTTGGTAACTACGGACTTTTCGAAGCCGTAAAACGCGCTGAAAGAAAGGTCTACTTCACCGCAACCTATACCAGCAAATACCAGTATGCACCTGAGAACTTCCTCGCGGCAGATCTCTTCAACTTCACTCCTACTCTTATCCAGATAATAGAAGGGATAAAAGCAGGGAAACGGAGCGGCTATGTATCGATGGAATGGGGTGAAGGTAAAGCAAGATACACCGAGCTTCCCGTCCACAATGTCTCTCCGGAAGTGAATGAAAGAGTAGCGAAAATCGCCAAGGCCATAGAAACTGGCGAGATTCAAGTTATAAAGAACCTTCGTGAAATCGTGTTCGAAAAATAACAAGAGTTCGCACAAAAGAGTGCGGGTGATCCCGCACTCTTGCTTTTATTCTCAGGAGGGTTGAAACGTGGCTAAGGATATTACAAACATTCTCGAAGCCCGTGGAGTATCCAAGAGATTCGGAGAAGTCCAGGCTCTTTATAAAGTGGATTTTTCAGTTCGCAAGGGCGAAATACACGGCCTTCTCGGCGAAAATGGTGCTGGAAAAAGCACGCTGATGAACATCCTTTACGGTCTTTACAAACCCGACGAAGGTGAGATATACATCGAAGGAAAAAGGGTAGAGATTCATTCTCCGCTGGATTCTATAAGGCTTGGGATAGGAATGATACACCAGATGTCCACGCTGGTTCCGGAATTCACGGCTGTAGAAAACATCGTTCTTGGTACTGAAGAAAGTGGTTCACGGCTGAATATAGATTTTTCAAGAGCAAGAAAGGAAATCCTGGAATTATCGGAAAAATTTGGATTGAGGTTTCCACTCGATGTCAAAGTGAAGGAACTCTCAGCGGGGACAAAGCAAAAGATAGAGATCATAAGAGCCCTTTATAGAAAGGCGAAAATCCTGATCCTGGATGAGCCGACCGCGTACTTAGTAGGCGACGAATTCGATCAGCTCCTGAGCTCCCTCAAGATTCTCGTGGACAATGGTGTCACCGTGATTTTCATAACCCACAAAATAAGGGAAGTCATGCAGGCCTGTCATCGTGCCTCCGTGTTAAAAGGAGGGAGAATGCAGGGTACCGTTGATATAGAAAAAACCTCAAAGGAAGAGCTCGTTTCGCTCATGTTCACCGGGCAGAATATCGATGTCACAGACAGTGCACTACCCAACGTCATTCCTGAGCCCGTTGAACGTTCGGAAAAGCCTGTATGTGTGATCAAAAACTTGAACACGTATCCGATTGTTAAAGACGGAATAGTTTTAAAAGATGTGAGTTTTGAAGTTTATGGTGGAGAAATCTTTGGAATAGCCGGCATTTCAGGAAACGGCCAGAAAGAACTGGCGGAAGCGATCGTGAACCCATCTATAATCGCTTCTGGTGAGGTTATAATAAACGGAAAAACCACTACAAATTTGAGTACGATAGATATCTTCAAAATGGGTGTTTTCTATACACCCGAAGACAGGGTTTACGAGGCTATCCTGCCTACCGCGAGTATAAAGAAAAACCTCCTTCTTGGACATCACAGAGACAACGCCTTTCTTGGGAGAATGAGAACCCTCAGATGGAACAGGATCAAGGGTGTGTCCAGAGAACTCATAAAAAGATTCAACGTCAAAACCCCTCATGAAGAACTGGAGATAAGAAAACTGTCCGGCGGTAACATTCAAAAAGTGGTCTTCGCGCGCGCTCTGATGAATCCCATTGATCTTCTTGTAACCCACAACCCTACTGCAGGGCTTGACATGGCATCTGTGAAGTTCGTTTTCGAGCAACTACTCGAACTCAGAAGGAACGGCAAAGCCGTTCTTTATCTAAACGAAGATCTCGATGAATTGATGATCGTCAGCGACCGTATAGGAGTTCTGCACGAAGGACGTCTTGTGGGCATTTTCAATAGGGACGAATTCGACAAAAACAAGATCGGAGCTCTGATGATAGGAGGTTGATTATGAACAACGCCACATCGACTGACAAATTAAAACAGCTGTGGCTTCTCACCAGACCCTATGTTTTTGCGCTGGGATTAGCTTTTCTATTCACAGGTATTATGCTTGGACTTCTGGG
This sequence comes from Thermotogae bacterium, assembly GCA_003538775.1. Classification (GTDB taxonomy): domain Bacteria; phylum Thermotogota; class Thermotogae; order UBA12178; family UBA12178; genus UBA12178. Next base: position 31,152 of record DPRG01000076.1, on the reverse strand, counting down.
ATTCAACGTATGGGAAGCTTTCAAAGCTTTAATCACAACATCCTTTTCCTCAAAGTTCCAGATCGTGGAGACGTTTAAAAAATTCACTCCACTCGTGCTCACCACTTTTGCCTTCGCTATACCATTTCAGATAAAGTTCTTCAACATCGGCTCAACAGGCCAGATGATAATGGGTGGCACCATCGCAACCATGCTCGGTCTTGGTATGTCTTCCTTCAGGGTGCCTTCCGCTCTCGCCATTATCCTCATATTGACTGCTGCCGCGCTCACAGGAGCTTTTTACGCGTTAATTGCAGGAGCGCTGAAAGCTTACCACAACATCAACCCGATAATTTCAACGATCATGCTGAATTTCGTCGCAATGCAATTCACGAATTTTGTTGCCACCACACCGCCATGGCAGGCACCCCTTACAGGTCATCCTATGTCCAAAGAGCTACCGAAATGGATGCTTTTACCCCGGCTTTTCTCAGAACTCCACATAGGATTTCTGATCGCGCTGGGCATGGTGGCTTTCGTGTACTTCATAATGAAAAAGACAGTGATAGGTTATGAAATAGAGTCCGTTGGTCATAATCAAAGAGCCGCGGAGATTCATGGGATAAACATAAAAAAGACCACGCTCGTGACCTTTTTTCTTGGCGGTCTTCTCGCTGGACTCGCTGGTGGTATCGAAGTCCTCGGTGTGCATGGAAGACTCGTGGAAGGTTTCGCGGTAACGAGTGGTGCCGAATATGGTACCTTCGGCACTCTGACAGCGTTGATCTCGGGGGCTGAACCACTTGCTGTACCGGCAGTCGCTTTTCTGATGTCTATTCTGTTAAACGGCGCCGATTCCCTTCAGAGAAGACTCATGGTCCCGGTTGAACTTGTATTTCTGACACAGGCACTCATAGTGATCCTGGTAGTCACCATGAGGGAACGCTTCAGAAAGAGGTGAGCAGTGGTGAACGTTGTGAATGAACTATTGAAGCAGATGGTGGCTTATACTCCTATCTACACTCTTTCCAGTCTTGGACTTGTAATTGGTGGCAGAGCAGGTATTTTCAACGTCTCTGGAGAAGGAACCATGCTCGCTGCCGCTTCAGCAGGCTACATTGTGGCCTTACAAACCGGGAACTGGTTACTTGGAATCCTGGCGTCCGCAGCCATGGGAGCGGCTTTTGGATTCACCTTGGTGTTTATACACGAAACCACCAAGGTGAGCCAGTTCATCATAGGAATATCACTCGTCATTCTCGGTGCGGGACTATCAGATCTATTGTACAAGCTGGTTCTGGGTGTACAGCTGTTTATCCCGGAGGCGCCGAAGGTTCCAGAGGTGAGAATACCACTTCTTTCACGGATACCCTTTCTCTCCGCGTTCATAAACCAGAATGTGATCGTATATCTAACCTATGCCCTCGTGATACTGGTTTATTACTTCCTCTATAAAACCAAACCGGGCCTGGAGCTGAGAGCTGTGGGTGAAAATCCAAAAGCCGCAGACGTGGTTGGAATCAATGTTACTCTTACTCGCTATCTCACCACAACTCTCGGTGGTGCGCTCCTTGGGATTGCTGGAGGTTACCTCCCACTGGTGGTAACGGGAACATACACACCAAATATCACAAACGGAAGAGGGTTTATCGCTGTGGGAATAGCCATTTTCGCGAGCTGGAGACCAGAAAGAACATTTCTTGGAGCGCTGCTTTTCGCTGCCATAGAGGCAATTGCTCTCCAGATGCAGTTAAGCGGCACTGTGATCCCTTATCAGTTCTTCCTAATGACCCCATTCATAGGCATACTTGTGGTCATGTGGCTTTTCAAAAAGAAAGTGGAATTTCCCGCTTCACTTGGAAAGCCTTACAGCAGGGAATAAAATCCTTCAAAGTAAAACATTACCAGCCTTCTCAAACGGAGAAGGCTGGTTTTATTTTTCACCACGGGCAAGGCTGTCCGCGAGAATTCCTTTTCATTCTGGCAAAAGCTTCCAGGTCTTCAAAGCTCTTCCCTCATACCCGGATCCACTTTGTTCTGCAAGGTTGACTTCCTCCGCAGAAGCAGAAAATCTCACCAACGGCTTTTCGCCTGCCGGATCGAAAACTCTTAATATAAGACCTTCTCCATCTTCAGAAGGTTTCAACGCGCTCAAAATACCCCTGTCTACTGTAAACGGGAGCGCGTAATCCTTCGTTTCACATTCTACCTGCCATACCATGGGCCTGAGCAAAGCCCTTTTGGTTTCTCTATAAACCTCTATCTCATTCCATTCTTCGTGAAAAATCAGAGAAAATTCAAAGGAATGCTGACCGAGTTCTTGAGCACCCGGTGTCATTATAGCCGGACCGGCGTGGCCCCTTCGTGTGAGCAGATCTCCTCTCGAAAGCCACTCGACACCACGCAAAAGAGTTACTTCCAGGCCATCTTCGGTGACGTGAACCTCATGTAGCCCTTTTCCTGCAACTGTAATTCTCCTCTCAGGTATTGTAACGAAAGACCATGTAGCAAAGGTATTTTCGGGCAACTCCACCCAGTCACTGTAATCCCCGCTATAATCTCTCACCTCATGCCTGACCATTCCAAAGTATCCTTCCGTATACAGCTCAGTGATTTTTCCAAGTGGAAGCACGAAGGTTAATCTGTGATCTTTCACTTTGTTTTCCAGATCCAGTTTTACGTCAACCCTCGGTGTATCCTCATAGAATGTGTACTCGATTCGAACAGGAACTTCCACCAGTTTGCTGGATCTCTGCTTCCTGTCTGGCGCGAGTTCCTTAGGAAGCCTCATCACGAATTTCACGACTTCCCTCCGAATACCCTCAAACGAGAAAACTTCTTCTTTTTCGGCCTTCACATCCAAACTGGTGTAGGGATTTCCTGACACCGGTGAAAAGTTGTATTCGTCTCCAGCATCACCCACATCTTTCAAATAACAGAGGGCCTCGTAATCATATCCGTTCCAGTGCACTTTCAAAGTCCCGTTATCCATAACAGTGAACGGTGATGAAGAAATTTTCTTGACTTCGGAGGACTCGCCCGGAACAATTCTGAAACTCTTCAGAGCTAACGCGGGAAGGCTCGCTTTGAAGCAGCAAATATGCGGAACCGCATCGGAATAAATAACCGCATCCACCGAATTCTCCGAAAGAAATCTAAAAGCAAGTGATTCCCTGATGTCAACACTGTAAAAGTCTTTTGTTTCCAGCGGCTTCACATAACCCCGTTGTGCGCCTTCTACCTTCCAGTCTCCGCGGGGAAGATAAACAACAGTCTCTACCCAGGCATTGTTCTCCGTCTCGAAGGGGTTGAATACCAGTACCCCCATCTCAGACTTCACTTCTTTCGCCAGCTTTTTCACAGTCCTCGTGCATAGCATCTTCCCGTGTTCAACAGCTCGCTTCAATCTATCCAGTACCGATTCATGAACCTCATCCGTTCCGCAACCGCAGATACTGTCATGAGGCTGCGATTGCAGGATTAACTTCCAGCCGTACCACAGCTCTTTTAATGGAAGTCTCTCGCCAGATAACAACGCAAGAGTCATCAGCGGCTCAACGTAACGTTCATATAGAACCTCGGCTTCAAAATGAAGTCTCTTCCCCGATACTCTTGTCGAAGTAACATCTTTTAATACAGGCTCTTTCCGTGAATTTCTCAACTCTCCCGTGATTTTTGCTTCGGGGGATTTCACCTCACTCAAGAAACGTTCGAGATCGCTGTGAATGAAATGAAAACCATCTTTAGAAAGTTCTTTCAATATATTTCCCATGTTCGGCAGGGGCAATTCGTGATCTGTACCGTTCATCAAAAGCACCAACGAATTCGAAAAAATCCTCCGCAAAGCCCTGGCCTCTTTCAAAAGTTTTTCCATAAATTCTTCAACATTCTTCCCCTGATGCGATGCGTTCCCATATCCATGAATTAAGTGGTAAACGTTCACCTCATCCCCCGTCGGTGAACTCCAGACAAAAGTTTCAAGTTTCTCATCGCCCACTCCTCTCCAGAGGACCGCCCACTCCATACCCAGTCCCTTCAATACCGTCGGCATGTACGCGTTGTGTCCGAACATGTCTGGAAGGTATCCAACTTTAGAAAGTGGAATTCCGAAGTTTTCGGCCACTTTTCTACTGTAAAGATAGTTTCTTATCCACGCTTCGCCGGTTATGAGAAACTCATCGGGAAGAACGTACCAGGGGCCCACACTCACCCTTCCTTCCCTGATGAGATTTAAAAGCTCCTGCAGGTTCTCACCTACTTCGGCGTAATCTTCCAGAATCACCGTCTGTCCATCAAGATGAAATCTGTAGTTGGGATCTTTTCTCATTATCTCTATGAGACGCTCTACGAGTTCCAAAAGCCGGCTCCTGAACACCTCAAAAGACAGGTACCATTCTCTATCCCAGTGAGTGTGCGTTACCACATGGACATTCGTCATTCTCTTTCCTCCCTTTTCAGGAAAATGGGATTTGTCAAAGCAAGAGTACGAGCGTGAGTGTCTTTAATCCACAGCAAAAGGAAATCCTCTGCTTCAAAGGAGTCCAGAGAAAGCTCAAACTCTGCTTCCGGGGTCGGCTCTACATGAAAGATTTCTTTTTTAGAGAACATTATCAATTCTACTTTCTTCATTCTTTCTGTCTCAATCCTCACTCTCACATTATCCCTGCAACAAACCGTCTCGCCCGCCTCTATACCATTAATCTTAAAACTCTTCAAAGTGCCGTTGTTCAAACAAACCATGCCGTTTTTAATCCCGTACAGAATTTCAGAAAGACTGACACTTCTTACCTTGACTTCCGTCCGTAAAGCCTCTTTGTCTTCGTCTCTGGGAGTATGAAGATCGCTTCCCGCAACCCCGGTTACTTTATTTCCTTTTCTCAAGTTTTCCAGCCAGAGAAACAGCGTCCGATAATTTAGAAGAGAGAAATCTTTTGGGAACTGGGACCATACCTCAACAAAATCAAAATTGAAAGGACTTACGTCGTATTTCCATTCACAACCCACACATAAAGGATCACCAGGTATAAAAGGATGAGCAACACCGAAAAGACCACCTGTTTTTCTCACAAGCTCATAGATATCTACAGGCGAGGTCTGTTTTAGGTCTGCTTCTTTCCAATCGATAAATACCTTGGCACCCAAAACCAGACCATGACCTTTGAACGTGTTTAGTTCTTCTCCAGGAAAACCGGTGGCACCTCTTAAGCTCGATAGATCACGCCACCCAGTTGTATTGCTGTGATCCGTGAGAAAGAAAAAATCCACACCCAGGGTGTGAAGATAATCGCTTAACTCGGAAACGCTCATAACACCATCGCTGTGGATAGAGTGGGTGTGAAGCTCTCCGCGTTTCCAAAAATACTCTTCGCTTCCAGAAACTCTGACGTCTATTTTGTAAGCAACCGAACTCGAGAGTGAATGTGACTCTAACAAGAATCTCCAGCGTCCCGGCAGAGGTAAGGTTTTTTCAGCACAGGGTGAAGGATCATCCGGTGAAATCACAAATTTCTCCGTTCCGCGGTCGTATCTTCCCACAAAATGTCCAAGGGAATCGTATATGAGCAAATTCAGGTGATTATCCACTCCTGCGATCGCTCGGGGAGAATAATCGAAAAATATCTCCAGCCTGCTTGTAAACGCCGGCACGTCCAGCTCTATCTCATGAAAGTTTTTGGAAAAAGAAGCATCCAAGCGGCCTTCTATTTTTATTTCATCATTCTGCTCTTTTTTCAATCCTTATCCCTCTCTCATCAAAGAGCAATATCTTTTCCCGATTTAAATTCAATCCTATCACGTCACCCGGAGAAATGTTCATCTCTTCGAATGTCAGTACTTTCAAAAATTGATTCCCCAGTTTCACTGTAATGATTATCTCAGCACCAAGAGGCTCCACAACATAGACAGTACCCTTCAATTCGCCTCTATCAGCAATTTTCACATGTTCTGGCCTGATCCCCATTGTCACCTTGCCATCCACAGGTTTTAAAAGTTTTTCTACCAACTCTGGCACTTCGAGCAACTGATCTTCTAATTTCACCCTATAGCCGATAATCTCCACTTCGAGAAGATTCATAGGAGGATTCCCGATGAACCCCGCCACAAATGTGTCTGCGGGCGAATCATAGATTTCCTTTGGAGTACCAATCTGCCTTATATTACCAGAATCCATCACGGCGATCCTGGACGATAACGCCATGGCTTCTGCCTGATCGTGAGTAACATAGACCACTGTCGTTCCAAGTTCCATGTGAAGATGCTTTAGAAAGCTTCGAGCTTCTATTCTCAATTTGGCGTCGAGGTTTGAAAGAGGCTCGTCAAGAAGAAAAGCATTCGGGGTTTGTATTATGGCCCTGGCAAGAGCAACTCGTTGCTGCTGACCTCCACTTATCTCCATAGGATATCTCTGTAAAAGCGAATGAATCTGAAGATTCTCCGCGACGTATTTCACTCGCTGATCTATTTCTTTTCTGTCCACCTTTCTAACAGTTAGGGGATAAGCGATGTTTTGATAAACCGTCATATGGGGGTAAAGCGCGTAATTCTGAAAAACCATGGCAACGTTCCTCTGGCCAGGAGGTATAAAAGTTACATCCTTACCAGCTATGAAAACTCTCCCCTCTGTTGGAATTTCAAGACCGGCTATCAATCTCAAGGTAGTGCTCTTACCACAACCAGAAGGACCCAACAGCGTGAAGAATTCTCCTTTTTCAACACTAAATGAAACATCGTTGACTGCCACAACCTCTTCAAATCGTTTGGTAACATGATCGAATTCGATCCATGCCATTAAAATCCTACCTCCTTCATGCCTTGAGACCACCGTAAAACGAGAACCCAAAACGCTTTTCAATTATCAGATACACAACTATCACAGGCAATGTATACATGAGGGAATACGCGGAAATCATTCCTATATCAGGTACACCTATTTCTGTGAAGAACGTGTATATGGCTATAGATATCGGATACAGAGTTGTTGATCTCAACAAAATGAAAGGAACAAGGAAATTGCTCCACGCGTTTACAAAAGTGAGCATTGCTATGACTATCACTCCTCTACTGGATAAGGGTAGAAAGATTCTGAACATGACCTGCAAAGGAGTGCTCCCATCAACAAGTGCTGCTTCCTCATAAGTTATAGAAATGCTGTCTATGAAATCTTTCAATATAAAAACCGATGTCGGCAAGAGGCCTCCAGACATTGTGAGAATGACTCCCAGATGTTTATCAATAAGCCCGAGTTTCAGATTCATCATAAAAAGAGGAACCATAGCCGCAACACCTGTTACCACACTTGAAAAAAGTATCAGAACATAAAGCAGTATATCGCGACCTTTGAACTTCTTTCTGGAAAGCACGTAGGCTGCCAGAAGAGCCGCTACTGTAACCAGAACAACCGTACCTACAGCGATTATCAGGCTATTTCTGAAGGCCAGCAAAGCTATCTTGTTTTGAAAGACCCTGACAAAGTTGGACAAGGTTGGCTTGCCAAGCGATATGGAAAGAGACGGCCTTGAACTGAAAGGCGTAACGAACAACCATACAATGGGTGCAAGAAAGAAAGCGAGTATCGGAATCAAAACAATATATCTGACTATCTCCAAAGCAGTGAGTGGTCTTCTCCTTTTTCGAATCATTTTCTCGCTCCCCTTCCAGACAATCGAAGATATACGAGCGCAAGTGCGAGGTTTATCCCAAGAACAACCGCGGATATTGCCGAGCCATATCCGATTTTGAAGTACCTGAAAGCATTCCTGTAAATGTAAATGGGGAGAAGCTCTGTCTTGAAAGAAGGGCCGCCGTGAGTTAGCAAATACGGCGAAAAGACGTTGAACGTCCACAGTGTTATCAGAATGAGATCAGTGAAAATATAACTTTTTATGTTAGGTAATATTATGTCCTTGAATTTTCTCCAGGGCGAAACATTCATCACATCGGCCGCTTCCAGGTAAGACGGAGGTATGGTCTCCAGCGCCGCTGAAAAAAGTAACATAGAGAAGGCCGTACCTCTCCATGTGTTGAAAAGTATTATGGACAGAACAGGATAATCGTAGAACCAGTTGATCTTTTCAAATCCCAACCAGTGTAGAACATTATTTAGGGTACCAAAGTCCTTATCAAGGAAGGCAACCCAGAGGTAAGCAACGACCACTTCTGGTATTATCCAGGCAAGAATCACAACCGCCTGAACAAAGCTCCTGAACTTTTTGGACTTTCTGTAAGTTATAACAGAAAGAGTCATACCGAGTCCAGCCTGACCAACTATAGCCGATCCAAAAACAAAAAGCAAACTGATCTTTAACGCATTGTAGAAGAAGCGGTCTTTAAAGATCCTGACGAAATTCTGCAATCCCACAAACTGGGGGTTCGCAGCACGAATTCCCGTAAGGGTTTCATTTGTCATGCCCATATAAAGAACCCAGATAGCCGGGAACACAAGAAAGGTGCCAATCAATACGAGTGAGGGAAGCAACATGAGGATGCCGGTCTTTTTCCCGATCAGGTGATGAGCCGAACCTCGCACAAAACTACCTCCTTTGAACACAAAAAGTAAAAAATGAAAGGCGGCGGTTATCCCGCCGCCTTTCCAAGTTTTTACGGTAACTCTTCCACGTTCTCCTTGCCCACAATATCGGTAACTGCCTGTGCAAATTCTTCAAGAGCTTCTTCGATGCTCATCTGTCCCGTTACAACTCGTTCTGTTAGTAATTGAGCCTGGAACGAAATCTCGGGATACACGGGGAACGCTGGTCTGAATGTTGTGTATTTCACGAGTGCCCGGCTGGTCTCGGCTATGAATTTGTTTCTGTTTACCGTCCAGGAAAGCTCTGCAAGATCGGATCTCGGCGAAACAAATGGTTTCAATTCGAAGTAACTTATCTGCGGCTCAAGGTAAAGAATTCTCTTCAAAACCTCTGCAACAAGCCCTGGATACTTCGTATTTGGATTCACAGCAAAACCTGTTCCACCGGAAATGGATACGAACTCAGGGTCTCCGGGTTTTCCTCTACCAGGCATGGCGGCCCAACCTATACGTTCGTCCCTGTCAGGAAATCCCCAGGAAGGATTGTTGGGAGACAACACGGAAGTGTAGAACCATGTTCCTTCAACATACATCGCTATTTTTTCCTGTCGGAAGAGTTCAAAAGTCTTCTCACGAGCTTTTGGAGCTACCTGTAAATCTGCATCACCCAGCTTTTCGTCTACGTAGATCTTCTTGTAGAACTCCAGTGTATCGCGAAGCGCACTGCTCTTCACAATCCACTTCCCGGTGTTCCAGTCGTACAGATTCCCCCCAGCTCCGAGCAATACCATGAAGAATCCCTGCATTGTTGTGGCTTCACCCATTTCTGTACCCGCGTTAAGCTGAATAGGAATAACGCCAGGTAACTTTTCCTTAATCACCCGTGCCGCTTTCAGGATATCCTCCCATGATCTGGGCTGCCAGGGAACAGGTAAACCCGCCTTCTTGAAAAGTTCCTTATTGTAGTAAATCATCCTCACGTCAGTTCCTGCGGGTATCAAGTATGTTTTTCCCTTATAACTTCCCATGGCCTTCATCGAATCATAATAGTACTTCCATGCGGGAATGTTTGCCACAATGTCGTCGATGGGTCTGAGATAACCGGCCTCTGCAAATTCGGGAACCCAGAATCCATCAATCCACATGATGTCCGCTCCGCCGCCACCTTTGATATCAAGAACTATTCGGGCTTTGAAATCCTCGTCTTTGATACCAGTCTGGATAAGTTCAATGTCGACTCCCAAATCTTCTTCAATGGTTGGGATAAAGCTTTCGAACCAGTCAACAACCTGTGTGTTCTTTCCACCCTTCACCGCGTTCGCGATGATGGTGATCTTAACCCCAAAAAGACTCATAGCCATCACCGCGATCAGAAAAACGACCAGCAGTTTTCTCATCACAAACACCTCCTCAAGCGTTTTTTATCGAAGGGGCTACCCCCGCGCATCCGCAGGAACTGCGAATCACGAGTTCTACTGGCACCAGGTGCTCATCTTCTGTCACGGTCTCACCATTTAAAAGGGCCATCAGAATAGCCGAAGCTTTCTTACCTATTTCTTCGGGAAACTGGTGTACGGTTGTGAGTGGAGGATCTATGTAACGCGAGAATGGTCTGTCATCAAACCCTACTATCCTGATTTCGTCGGGTATCTTAATTCCATTCACTTCAAAGTTGACCATCAGTTCGGCAGCGATAAGATCGGTACACGCGAATATCGAATCGTAAGAAGAAAGCCTTTCTGTTATTCTTTGAAGATCCTCTTTCTCACACATTACCAGATCCATCTGTGCGCCCAGATTTTTGGCAGCCTGTAATCCCCCCAGATATCGGTCTCGTACACTACTAACATTGGTGCCTTCCCACGTGACGAAAGCTATACGTTTACTACCATGAACTTCGATCAAATGAGCCACTAAATCGTACCCACCTTTTTTGTTATCCGAAGTAACGCTTGGACCCTTCAATCCATCTATAGCTCTATCAACGAAAACAACCGGGATACCCTCTGACATGATGCTTCTCATCTCTTGACTTTGGAGTGAACGTTCATGAGGCATGATAATAAATCCCTGGACATTTAAATTACGCAACTTCTGTATTCGTTCAGACTCTTTCTCAGGATCACCTGTTGAAAACTGCACAACAGGATGAAAACCCAGCTTGTCCAGATACCTTTCCATACCTCGAAGAATACCAACGCTAAGATAATCTGAAACCGGTGTTATGAGAACACCTATCAGGTTTGTTCGAGCCTTTCTCACAGGGTGTTCATGAACAAAAGCCCCTACTCCCTGCAGTCTGTAGATGTAACCCTCTGCGGCAAGCTCATCCAAAGCCCTTCTTACAGTGATTCGACTAACATTAAAAGTATTCATGAGTTCTTTTTCGGAAGGAACTCTGTCATCAGGCTTCAATTCACCGGAACGTATCTGCTCGAGAATGAAATTCTTGATAATCCTGTACATGGGTAACCTCTTGCTCATCGTCACACTCCTAAAATGGTTAATCTAAGATCTTTAACTGAACCTTCAGTTACAACAAGAGTTTATCATAACATGTAATGACATGTCAAGATAAAGATGAACAAACGAACAAAAACCTATAAAATATCTGATTAACCGCTGTTTCGAAAATATTAACTCCAGTCAAAAAAACGGGAGATTGGTGTATTGCACCGCTGAAAAAATGGACAATTAAAAGTAGCCTCCGAGATAGACCGTACCGTTTTGCATCGTGAAGACCTTATTCATACATCACCGCAATTTCACAAGTCGCGTGTCGATTAGAACACATTTCTCCAGCACATGACTTCTGGGAACGGCAACCTCGAATTTCACACGATCAGAATAGCTGGCGCTCAATATACGTCCTCCGCTCTTTTCCGCTCTGGATCTTATTCTTTCAAATTCCGAGTAATCTGTGTCACACAGATAAACGTTCATAGGAAGCAGGGGAGCTTTTTCAGCTTCTGCAAGAGCCCTCTCGACAACACCACTGTAGGCCTCTATAAGTCCCCTTTTCCCCAGCTTGATACCTCCAAAGTAACGCGTGACCACAACAGCAACGTTGACAATACCATGTTTTTTAAGAGCGTCAAGCATCGGGCGTCCAGCGGTCCCGGAAGGCTCACCCGCATCAGAATACGCTTCATGAACGGTTTGATTCTCGAATATCCTGTAAGCCCAGCAATTATGTGTCGCATTCCTGTACTCCTGCGACACCTTGCTGATAAAGTCACGAGCGCTTTCAACATTTTCTGCGGGTGAGATGCTGCATATAAAGATGGATCGTCTTATATTTTCTTCGTACTTCAAAGGATCACTAACGGTCTTCAAAACCACGCCTTCCATCATTCAACGCAGGCTTCTTTCATTAAAGGTTTTAGGTTCAAATGATTTCTGAGAAAGAGCCCAGTGTAGGACTTTTCATTGAGCGCAACCTCTTCAGGGGTACCCTCTGCGACGATCCAGCCTCCGTCCTCGCCACCTTCAGGGCCCAGGTCAATGATATAGTCGGCATTCTTAATGACGTCCATGTTGTGTTCGATCACCACAATGGTATTGCCACGATCTACAAGCCTGTGTATGACATGAACGAGCTTCTTCACATCGTCGAAGTGAAGCCCCGTTGTTGGCTCATCCATTATGTAAAAGGTCCTGCCAGTCGCTTTCCGTTTAAGCTCCGTAGCCAACTTGATCCTTTGAGCTTCGCCTCCTGAGAGCGTCGTCGCGGGCTGACCGAGCTTTATATAGCCCAATCCAACATCGTCGAGAACCTGAAGTATGGATCTTATGCTCGAGATGTTCTGGAAAAACTCCAGCGCTTCCTGCACGGTCATATCGAGCACATCAGCGATGGTTTTGCCTTTATATTTCACCTCAAGGGTTTGAGAGTTGTATCTTTTACCCTTACACACCTCACATTCAACGTAAACAGGGGGCAAAAGCTGCATCTCAATTTTCACAACACCATGACCCTGACAAGCTTCACACCTTCCACCTTTAACGTTAAAGCTGAAGCGTCCTTTCTTGTACCCTCGAGCTTTGGCCTCTGGGGTCATTGCGAACAGCTCCCGAATATGATCGAAAACACCTGTATAAGTCGCGGGGTTGCTCCTTGGAGTCCTTCCGATAGGAGATTGATCGATCGCAATCACTTTATCTATATACTCCACGCCTTCTATGGCATCATAATCACCTTCGGGCATTCTCGTCCGGTGAACTCTGTTTCTCAAAGCCGGATAAAGCGTGTCCACCACGAGTGAAGATTTTCCTGAACCCGATACGCCCGTCACACAAATAAAAGTCCCGAGAGGGAACTTCACGTCTATCGATTTGAGATTGTTCTGCCTTGCTCCTCTTAAAACTATGTATTCTCCCGTACCTCTGCGGCGCTTCAATGGAAGCTCCACACGCATCTTCTTCGAAAGATAGGCTCCAGTGAGCGAAGAATCAGGGTTTTTAATGAGTTGTTCAGGTGTTCCAGTAAAAACAACCCTTCCACCGTGCACACCTGCACCTGGACCAAGATCTATTACATAATCAGCGTTTCGAATCACATACTCGTCGTGCTCTACCACGATGACCGTGTTCCCAAGATCCCTGAGCTTTTTCAAAGTATTGATTAACCTATCATTATCGCGTTCATGAAGACCTATCGTGGGTTCATCAAGCACGTAGATCACGTTAGTCAAACCAGATCCTATTTGAGTGGCCAGACGTATACGCTGAGCCTCTCCGCCCGAAAGGGTGTTCGCAGAGCGGGACAGGGTTATGTAATCAAGACCCACATCCACAAGAAACTGCAATCTTCTCTCTATCTCCTCCATAAGATCAGCGACTATCTCCCGTTCCTTTTGAGAAAACTCGAGATTCCTTAAAAATTCGAGGATTCTCTTCACGGGCATATCCGAAAGCTCCGCTATGTCAAGCCCTCCAACTTTCACCGCAAGAGCTTCTTCTCTCAAACGCTTTCCTTTACAGCGTTCACAGGTGAGTTTTATCATGAACTCCCTTTCGATCCACTCTTTAACATCCTCCGATTCCGTCTCACTGTACCTACGATTCAGCCAGGGAATGACGCCCTCGAACTCCTTATAAACGCTGAAAGACGAGTTTTCAGAATAATAATCGAATCGATACTTTTGCGTGGTTCCATAGAGCACAGCGTCTCTTATACGCTCTGGAAGATCTTTAAAGGGCACGTTGATACTTCCTCCAAGCTTCGTAACCAGCCGTTCTATAGTCTTCTGAAAATATGGGCCTACGTAATCGAACGCCCCTCCCCTCACCGATTTTTCAGGATCTACAACCAATGAAGGGTCTATCTCCTGTCTGAACCCAAGGCCGTGACAGGCCGGACAGGCGCCGTAAGGGCTGTTGAAGGAGAAAAGTTTCGGATTTATCTCAGGAAAACCTATGCCACAGACAGGACAGGCAAGCCTGTCGCTGAAGATCTGAGAATCGCCATCCAAGGTCCTCACTTCAACGATACCGTTCCCCATCTTTAACGCCGTTTCGATGGATTCAAAGATCCGCGAACGCTCGGCTTCGGAAACGGTCAATCTGTCAACTATCAGTTTTATCGTATGCCTCTTCTGTTTGTCGAGAGTGGGAGGTTCATCCAGACGGAATATCTCTCCATCTATTTCCACCCTTATGAATCCCTTGCTAAGGAGGTCGGCGAGGACATCTTTGAATTCTCCTTTCTTCTCCTGAGCAATGGGAGCGAGTATAAGTACCTTCAGGCCGTTATAAGAACGCAGAAGCCCTTCGGTAATCTCCTCAGGAGACGATCTTGAGAGCTTTCTGCCACAACGCGGGCAGTGAGGAACTCCTATCTTTGCGTAAAAAACACGAAGGTAATCATGAATCTCCGTGACCGTTCCCACCGTCGAGCGAGGATTGTGAGAAACGGTCTTCTGTTCTATTGCGATTGCCGGGGATAATCCCTCTATAGATTCCACATCCGGCTTCTTCAATTCCCCAAGAAACTGCCTCGCATATGAAGATAAAGACTCCAGATACTTTCTCTGCCCTTCGGCGTAGATCGTCTCAAGAGCAAGAGAAGACTTCCCGGAACCAGATACTCCCGTTATAACAACCAGTTTTTCCTTCGGGATATCAACATCTATGTTTTTAAGATTGTTAACTCTGGCTCCCTTTACGCGTATGTAGCCCGGCACCGGGAACGATCACCTCCTTGAACACCAGATCGGTCTTCGGCACTTCTTCACAGATAACCAGGTCAAAAGGAGAGTGCTCTTTCAGATCCTCTTCACGATTGAAGACCTTCTTACCAAGTCTCCTCAGCTCAACAAATATCTGAGGATGTGTTGAAAGATAGTATACCTCCGATGAATCATCTTCAGATTCCACTATGACCGGTATATCCCAAACGAGTATTCTACTGAACCCAGGAGCAAGCTTTAAGCGATCAAAGTGAAGGTCTTTTTCATACCACCACAACTTCGGAACACCCTGAAGATATCCTTCGAGCAAGACATAGGCGCTCATGGCATCCACATATCCTTTGTGTTTGCGATTACGTGGTACTCCATTAAGCTGCGTGCGCTCAACTAACCTGGAGGTATATCTTTCATCGATCATGGCGATCTTTTCAACAAAAGGTGCCACCCTTTTCTTTATCTGACGTATTGTTCTCTCAACCGCACCAGAAAAACGTCCACTTAGCGATACTGGCATACCCACAAGTACCAGCTCTGCGGGATTTTCCTTCAAGAACGCTACAAGCGCTGAAAGCTGTATTACTCCCGTGCGGTTAACAATGCCCACATCAGCATCCGCCATTGCGTAACCCACACGCTTTTCACCGAGATCCAGTGCCAGCACTTTCACCGGTGTTTCCCTCTATGTCGAAAAAGGTTTCCATCACACTCAAAGGGAGTTTTAAAACCCTCTCAGGCCACGGATGCAGATTCATCCCTTGTTCAAATTCCTCCACCGCGACACAGATACCGCACCCTCCAATATCTACATCTGCTCTCGCGACCCGCGGTACAGGCAGAATCTTCGCATAGACACCAAGGTTCTGCAGTGATAATTTGGCTTTTAAGGCATCAGAAGGAGAGCGATAAATCAGCAGTACACGCAGATCGAGAGGATCACCCAAAGGTGAAAACCTCCCTCTGCTCGTTGAGATATTCCAAAAGAGAGCGTACATTCGAAGAAGTGAGAACCCTGACAGACTGTTTTAGCACATGTATATCGTAGAGGGCTTCGTGATATCTACTAGTGGACGTTAACTCACCCGTTGAGATTTTTCCTACTTTGAAAAATCCGTTTTTCTCCTCGATTTTGCCGATTTCAGAGAGCATACTGACGATGATTTTCAATGAGGCTAAAGACTCCACAGATTTCTTTGGAATCAACCCTTCATAACGTTCCACCACTGAAATAACCTCTTCAGGCGATGGGAAGAGGCTACGTATCTCACGATAAACCTTATCCACATCAGCCTTTGAATACGCAAGGTAAAGCAATGGATGCCCTTCTGACCTCCAGTTGCTCACGGCATCTATGAGTTCCAGTACAGTTTTCGGAGGCCCCAGAAAGAGTACTGTAGCCTCGCCATCGAAGGTAGAAAGTCCGTCAGTGAACGGAGACGAGACAAGAACATCTACCCTGCCCTGCTCAACGAGCCGACGTACAAATCTCTTTTGCGTTGATGTCATATGATGATCATAAAATACGGTGGAAAACTCTCTCCCTCTCGAAGCAAGATAACGGTCTATCTTTCTGGCAACACTTTTGACCTTTTTCGAACTCGAAAAGATGAGGGATAACTTTTCGTTTCTCGATAAAAGCTCTGTAAGCTGAGAACTCGAGGAAAACCTACCTCTTTCATCGACGATGCCGCCGATAACCGCTCTTCGTGTTTTCAGGTGGAGCATCTCTCTCAGATCAAACTCCGAAAGCAGGGCATCGATAAAGTCAACGTCTTTTGAAGAAACAACTTTCACCCTGTTCGCCCATCGCTTTACCACGTTTATCAGATGATCCAAATCCGCCGGCCTGCGCTCATAGGCTTCGACAGAGTCAAGAATCACCGCTTTATAATTTCTGAACCATTCCGGATGTTTCAAAACAACCGCTGTGGTGGCAAAAATAACATCCTTATCATCAGGAGGTCCGGAAAGCGAGTTCACATACCCTGTTTTGAGGCTATCCAGGATGTAGTCTACGGAAAGCATCAACGCTTTCAGAAGTATATTAGAAGGCGAAACAACAAGGACTTTTTTCTTTTCTTCGACAGCCCGAAGGATAGAATATGCAATGAATGTATTTCTCGATTTGTAATCTCCGCAAAAGACATCGACGGTATCCAGTTCCTCTTCCGATTCAATCCCGAGTTTTGACAGTATCCTCTTCCCATTTCCAGAACTAAAAGCCGACAAAACCTCAACATTTGGAGCCCATGATGATTCTTCTCCTTTTTCAGAAAAGAGATCAGAAATGAACCGACGTGTTCTTATCTCTTCAGCGTATGCGCCTTCGAGTTTAACATCGAGATCAACAATTTCCAGAAATGGACTCTTGTACCCCAAGCGATCATCGAGCCTGACTTTCGCAAGCACATCCATCTTCATTTCAGTTCCCTGGATCCAGGGATACTCGTTCACCGCATCAGAAAGTCCAAATCCTATACCCTGAAGGAAAGAGCCGTTGAAAGCAAACGCAAAACGTACATGTTCGTTGTTTTTCGTGAGCCTAACGGACTTGACAACAAGATCATCAAACCTGAACACAGGTTCGGGATTACCTTGACCGTAAGGTCTAAGGAGATCGAGCGACTCAAAAAATCGTGGAACCAAATGTTTTAAAGTCAACCGCGCATCCACAAAAATTTTCCTTTTGAATCTGTAGTCTCCGTATCTCTCCCGATAAGCCTCGTTTATCAACCGTGCGAATGGCTTTATCTTTGAGGTCTCTATGGTAACCCCCGCCGCATAAGAGTGCCCACCAAATTCGACCAGCAAGTCTGAAACTCTTTGAAAGAGCTCCATTATGTTTATCCCTTCGGGACTCCGGGCAGAGCCCCTTGCAAACTCACCGTCAATGGAAAACATCACAACAGGTTTATCGAACTTCGAAGAAAGACGCGAAGCCACTATACCTATAACACCGGGATGCCAGTCTTCGCCAGCTACAACCAGCACAGGTTCATCAAAGGCTCTGGGATCAGATTCGAGCTTCGCAAGCGCCTGCTCATACATTGTCATTTCCACGTTTTGCCTCTGGGAGTTGTGTTTGAGCAGTTCGTTGGCGAGCTGCCACGCTCTTCTTTCGTCTTGTTCGAGTAACAGCTCAAGAGCGACGGTGGCCTTGTACATCCTGCCCGCTGCGTTGAGCTTGGGAGCCAGCCTATAAGCTATATCCGACGTTGCGACAGTTTGAAGACCCGTGAGTCTTATCAGCGTTTGAAGTCCCACATTACGCGTTCTTTTTAAAAGTTCCATTCCCCTTTTAACGTAATAGCGATTTTCATCTATCAAAGGTACGATGTCTGCAACAGTACCCAGACTCACAAACTCAAGAAGTTTCTCAACCTCATTAGAGGGAATGCCGAGAACATTCGCAAGCGCGCAAACCAGCTTATAAGCAACGCCCACTCCAGCCAGTTCCTTAAAGGGATAGGGATCATCGGATCTCTTTGGATCAAGTACTGCTACAGCTGAAGGTAATACTTCTTGAGGTTCATGGTGGTCGGTGATTATCACATCTATGCCTTTCAAACGAGCTCTTTCAACAGCTTCTACAGATGTTATTCCACAGTCCACAGTGAGGATAACAGAGGTCCCACTCTCGGCAAGATACTCTACGGAATCGATGTTCAAGCCATAACCTTCATCTATTCGATCGGGAATGTAATAGTCAACGTTCCATCCATTACTACCCAGGAACCTGTAAAGCACCGCCGTTCCTGTTATTCCATCTACATCGTAATCTCCAAATATGCTGATTTTTCTTCCGGATCCGCGCAGAGTCATTAAAAATTCAACAGCATCCTTCATCCCTGCCATCAGGTAGGGATCGTGCTGTAAAGAAGGATCCGTCTTCAGAAACTTTCTGGCCTCTTCCGGTGCGGTTAAACCGCGATTGATGAGTATTCTTGCTATTAAGGGATCTACATCAAGTTCCTCAGATAACCGGTAAACGAGGTCAGAAGGAGGATTTAGCTCTACCCATTCACCTCTCACATGATATCTTCCTCTCAACTTTTTCGTTCAAATTATACACCCCGAAGTGTTCTGTCGTATAATTGAACGCGAAGGTGTAAAAATGGTGCAAAGAAATGGGAGGTAATCACTATATGGCCGTTTTCGTAACCGATAGCGCATGTGATTATCCTGAGGAATGGCTCGAAAAGCATCCCATGAGGTTTATAGGAATGAAAATAGGCATCAACAACGAATATTACACAGACGGTGTAGACATCTCCAGGGAGGAATTCTACAACCGTATAACTGAAAAAGACGATCTGAAAACGGCTTTCCCTTCAGTTGGGGAAATAGAGTCATTCTATCAGAAACTCAGAGAAGAAGGTGTCAAAGAAGTAGCAGCCGTTCACTTTTCAGAAAAGTTAAGTGGTTTTCTGAACACCTATCGCCTCGTTGTGGGAAAGTTCGTCGATATGAAAGTTTATATATTCGATACACGAAACGCTTCTATCGGTGCAGGATTTGTTGGCATGCGACTACGAGAGCTCTTTGAATCTGGTGTCACGTTGACAGAATTGAGACAGAGATTGGATGATATTCGTAAAAGAACCATGCTACTCTTTTCCGTGACGACCTTGAAGTACTTGCAAAAAAACGGTAAAATAGGCAAAGCAGCTGGACTCCTTGGAAGCTTGCTGAAGATACACCCTGTTCTGACCATAGACGAAGACGGTGAGGTCAACAAGTACACAGTATGTAGAGGTATCAAAAAAACCATAGCGAGTATGACAGAAGCGATAAGAAAGTTTGTTAAGGACAAGCGATGGGTGAGAATCGCTGTTGGTCGTGGATCAGATAAAATGCTGGAGATCATGGAACAGCTGAAAGAAAAAGTGCAGAGTGCACTTCCATCGAGCATCGAAAGGCTCGAATTTTTCAGAATAAACAGGATATCACCGACTGTGATATGTCACAGCGGCCCTGAGGTTTTTGGTGTGGCAGTGTATGCCGAATGATCGCGGAAAAATCCAATAACATGGGAGGGTGGAATCGTGAAGAGAACCTATCAACCATCTCGAAGAAAAAGGAAAAGGACCCATGGATTTCTCGCCAGGAAAGCAACACCAGGCGGCAGGAAAGTTCTTGCCAGAAGGAGAAAGAAGGGAAGGAAGCGGCTCGCAGTCTGAGCTCGCCCTTCTCTTTTTCAAAAAGAGAGCGACTGAAAAGAAAACGTGATATAGAACGTGTACTGGAAGCAGGGCGTAAGCTGTCCAATCAATACTTAGTAGTTATGTATCACCCTAACGAGCTGGACGTATCACGTCTTGCGATTATTGTGGGACGAAAGTTTGGAAAAGCCCATGATCGTAACCGTTTCAAACGATACATCAGAGAATATTTCAGATTGCACAAATCTTCATGGAAAAGATGCGTCGATTTAGTCGTCCTGCCGCGGAAGAAACTATCTGAAGAATTTGAAAGTATGGGTTACAGGGAAATAGAAAGAATTCTGAACGACTTGCTGGGGTCTTTAGAATGAGAGCAATTGTGCTGGGGCTTATCAGGTTTTATCAGCGGTTTATATCACCTTTAAAACCGCCGTCTTGTCGTTTCACGCCCACATGCTCCCAGTACACATTTGAGGCTGTCAAACGTTTTGGCGCATTCAAAGGTTTATACCTTGGATTAAACAGGATCGTACGATGTAATCCCTGGAATCCAGGTGGAGAAGATCCTGTCCCTGAACGATTCAGCTGGAGGAGGAAAAAACGTGAGAAACCTTATTAAACCACTGTCGATAATCTTGTTTTCATTTATTGCCATCACTGTTGTGGCAAATGAGATCACTTTCGAAGCCTCTGGAAACGTTCTCACCGTGAAAACGAGAACCACTGAATACGTTTTTGACACATCTTCGGGAGTACTCAAGGACGTCTTTTTCGTTTTTGAAAGGAGAACTCACGTATACACTTACGACCGTGACGGATTTGATCTGGCATATCTTGAACAGAATCTTCAACCGATATCTTATAAAACGATGTCTCAGATAAACGAAAATGGTGATGCCAAACTTGTCTTTGATTATGGAAACGG
Organism: Thermotogae bacterium; assembly: GCA_003538775.1. GTDB lineage: Bacteria > Thermotogota > Thermotogae > UBA12178 > UBA12178 > UBA12178. Next base: position 10,374 of record DPRG01000076.1, on the reverse strand, counting down.
CATTGTAAAAAGCATAACCTTCATCAATGGACCTCATTACAGACTGGATGTAGATGTCACTCCAGGCGCTTCTGTTTTAACGCTTTCCCTGCCAAGACTCTCTTACGACAGAAACTGGGAAGGGGCGTTTTTCTCTTACTCCCCCAAAAAGCGGGTAGTCGTTTTCGACTGGGCTGGACAGAACGTCTCGGTATCAGAGAACACTCTTAAAATCGAAGGACATGTCAAACTAAGAGGCATGATCGCCCCTTTGAAATATACCTTTTTATCAACTGAGTTCCCACACCATTACGACAGGCTGAAAAAGGTACTGAAGGAACTTCCGAAAGCTCGCAGCTGGTATGATCCTATTTTTTACGGTTTGGTTGCATTCATGTCATGGCTCTATAGCTGGACCAAGAACTTTGGCTGGGCGATCATCATCTTCACCATAGTGGTTCGACTCATCCTTTACCCCCTTTATCATGCCCAGATGAAGTCCATGGTGAAAATGAAAGAACTCCAGCCTTACATAGAAAAGATAAGAAAAAAATACAAGGATCCCAAGGCACAGCAAGAGGCTTTAATGAAGCTCTATCGAGAGAAGAAGGTCAATCCCGCTTCTGGCTGTTTACCTTTGCTTATACAGCTTCCAATTTTCTTCCTTCTCTACGCTGTCATCCGATACTTTGGCGAAGAATTTGCCTACGGACCACGGTTCCTCATATGGAAGGATCTAAGTGCTGGCGGTTTTTCGCAAAATATAATATTCGTTCTTTTGAGTATATTGCTGTACTTCTATTCGGCCCTGATCACTTCTCAAGATAAGCGAACAGCATGGCAATCGATCATCATGAGTGTGATCTTCCCATTTCTCTTTATGAACCTTCCATCCGGGCTTTTCCTTTATTACACGATGAACGCGCTGATACAGGTACTCTCAACGATTTACATATACAGAAAGTACAATATTAAGGGGCTGACTCTCAAAGAACTCCTTGACATCTAACAACGCATTCTCAAACCTGGAGGGATCGAATTTGCTCAAACTCTACGGAACAGGTGAAACTATAGAAGAAGCTATTGAACAAGCCATAAAAGAGCTGCGGGTTAAACCAGAAGAAGACGAATACACTGTTTCAATACTCCAAAAACCGAGGAAGGGTTTCCTGGGAATGGGTAAACGTGAAGCAAAAGTGGAAGTCGAAATCAATACCAGTTTTATCGAAAGAGTGATAAGAGAAGCCCTGAAGAGACTTTTTGAGGCCTCAGGCTGGCAAGTAGAATCGCATGTAAAGGCAAATAGCCGCACAGCCCGGATTGAATTAAAGAATATCGACTCTACCAAAAGGCTTGATAGTAACTTCTTCAACGATCTCGAATATATTTTAACCATCTACGCCAATCGCTTTACCAGCACACGATATTCGGTTAAAATCCTCCAGCCAAAACTCGATAGCGATCGCGAACGTGAGCTACAGCAACTCGCCGCAGAGGTAGCGCGGGAAGTTTTAAAAACTCATCGTCGTTATACTTTTGATCCTATGCCGGCTTCGGAACGTCGGATCATCCATGAAACGATTAAAAAATTCGAAAAGCTGAAAAGCTACTCCGTTGGTAAGGAACCCGACAGAAAAGTGGTTGTTGAGCTGGCAAAAAAGACAAGCAAAAGAAGACGAAAAACCAGTAAGGGGGTGTGACCCTTGAAGTACTTTAAAATGCTTCTTGTGGCGTTTCTGGCGGTTATAGCTTCCGGTCTTTACGCTGATACCACTCTCGATTTCAACAAGGCCGTTGGGCTTTTAAAGACAGGGCTTGAACTGAACGACGAAGACATCATCCGACAAGCGGTGGAAACTTTCGAAAAGCTTATACCAGAGGAAACGGATCCCGTCAGACTGAGAGAAATCAGGATCTCGCTGGGTGACGGGTACTATGCCCTTGGTGAATTTGAAAAAGCAAAGAAAAATTATGAAAAAGCACTGGAGCTTTCGGCGAAAAAGGACGAAAGATATATTTACGCTCTTTACTCTCTGGTTTTCTGCTCCAAAAACCTCGATCAGATAGATGAAGCTGTAAAATACGCAAAAGAACTCTTTGGTACATCCTATGAAGACGACGTGCGATACACTGTAGGCTCGATGTATTATTCAAAACAACTCTATGAGGAAGCTGTTGAATTCCTTCGCCCGGTAAAAGAGAATTTCCAGTTCTACCATTCGGCAAAGCTCATCGAAGGGTACTCGCTTTATAAATTAGAGCGTTACGAAGAAGCCTTCTCCGCATTTTTAAAAGCCGCGGGAGCTCCTAAAGAAAGCGATACCTGGAAAAGGGCCACATACTACGCCGCCCTTTCCGCTTCAAAACTCGGCAATCACGCTCAATCCATCCAGCTTTTGGAATCACTTTCTTCGTCTGGAGATCTTGATGATCTTGAATACGCGGTTTTCACGGCTCTTGGAAACGAATACCTGTCAACGGAAGATTATCAGAAAGCTTTCCAAGCATTTAAAAGGGCTCTGGACGTATCACCTGATTCCGAGAAATCTCTTATCCTTGACAACATAGCCTGGTCACTGTACAAGCTGGAACGCTTCGTTGAGGCTGGTAATACCTGGAGTGATGCTGCACGGGTGGAAAGAATAGAGGACGAAAAAGCACGTAAATACGACAATGCGATTTCTTCTTACCTCCTGGGTTCGGCGTACAATGAAGCGATCGCAACATGTGATGAAGCATCTAAAAATCTTCCAAATCGATCTGAAAAATTTCTTCTTCGCAAAGGAACCATCCTTCTTGACCTGAACAGAGTTGAAGAAGCCAGGAATACACTGGTTAATTTAAAATCTCCCGAAGCTTTTTACTGGTTAGCAGTGGCTTACCTGCGTCTCGGCGACTTTTCAGCCGCAGAACAGGCTGTATCTAAAGCGAAAAACGCTGGGTATGATCCCGTCAAAGTAGCCCGACTTGAGGCTAATATTTACCTCAACCAGAATAGAGAAAAAGAAGCACTCCAGATACTGCTCTCGATTCTTCCGCAGGCGAAAGAGGAGACTCCTTACATACGGCTCGATCTTGGTATGGTATATCTGGCAATGGAAAAGTATGTGGAAGCCGTTGAGCAATTTTCCAAGGCGTATTTTGACGGTCCTCAGGAAGTTAAACTCGAAGCGGCGTATCACCTCGGCATCGCATATGAATCCATAGAACAATGGCAACGAGCGGCCGATTGGTACGACAAAGCTTTACAGGCAGACAAAGAAAAGAAGTACGGAACTGAACTCCTTTATAAAAAAACTCTGAGTATGTTGAGAGCGAAAGAATTCCAGAAGGTTATCGATGAGTTAACAAAATACCGAGAACTTGAACCCCGATTGAAATATGTACTCGGAGAAGCTTACCTGAATCTATCCAAATACAACGAAGCCTACGCATCCGTAAAAGATGTCCTGGAATCGGCAGATGACGAAAAACTCAAACAGTTAGACCCTCTGGTAGCCTCGGGAATGCTGTACATCGCGGGCAAATACAACGAAGTTAAAGAGAATTTCAAAGTGGCTGAAGATTATTACAGAAAGCTTGTAGAACTCTTCCCTCAAAGCGTCAAAGCCCCATGGGCGCTTCTTGATGCTGGTCTTATGCTCTACAAAAATGGAGAATATGAAAGAGCTAAGATCACCCTCGCGCTGGCGCTGGCTTCCTACCCAGATTTCTCGAAAAACGATGTTGTACTTTACTATTTAGGGTTGATATACGAAAAAACCGGCGAATTCGACAAGGCGCTGAAAGTCTATCAGAGGCTTGTAAACGAGTATCCAAACAGTTCGAAGGCGACGGAAGTGCAGGAGAGGATCAAACAGCTCAGCCAGAAATAAACCGCTCTATTCTGTCGAAGGCTTCCTTAATATCTTCCATGGAAGCAGCGAATGAAATCCTCACGGTTCCCGGCGCATAAAAAGCCGTGCCTGGAACCGTTGCGACGTGTTCCTTCATAAGAAGTTCTTCCACCCACACTGTATCGTCTTCCGCTACAGCTGAAACATCAAGAAGCACGTAAAAAGCACCGTCTGGCGTCGAATGAGGTAGTCCAAGCCTGTCCAGTCTTTCCACAACGTATTCTCTTCGACGTGAGAACTCCTCTTTCATATAAGAAGTGTCAAATGACAGAGCGTCAATTGCAGCCCACTGGGTTGGAGTGTTAACATTGCTGGTGGTGTGACTGATGAGCTTTACCATTGACAAAGCCACATTTTCCGGTGCGATGGCAAAGCCAATGCGCCAGCCCGTCATCGCGTGGCTTTTACTGAGACTATCAATCAGTATAGTTCTGTCAGCCATGCCTTCGACACTAATTATCGAAGAGTGACGCCCAACGTAAATCAAGTGTCTGTAAACCTCATCGCTGATAACATAAAGATCGTGTTTTATGGCCAGCTCGGCGACCTCTTTCAAAATATGGAAAGGATATACCGCACCTGTAGGATTGTTCGGAGAATTTATGATTATCGCCTTCGTTCTCTCTGTGATCTTATTCTTCAACCTTTCAATGTCAGGAATAAACGAATCATCTGTTTCGATAAAGACCGGGATTCCACCGGCCAGACGAACCTGAGGCTCATAAGAAACCCATGCAGGGGTAAAGATTATAACCTCATCGCCTGCATTGATAATAGACATCAACGCAAGGTGTAAAGCATGCTTTCCTCCATTCGTAACAACAACCTGAGAAGGGGTCCAGTGTTTTCCATATTCCTCAGAAAACTTGAAAGCAATCGCTTCTCTAAGTTCAGGAATACCAGCCGCCGGCGTATAGCGAGTTTTGCCGGACTTCATTGCTTTCAACGCCGAAGCTATTATCGGCTCCGGTGTATCGAAATCCGGCTCACCCGCAGTCAACCTTATTACCTTTTTTCCTTCTCTTTGAAGCTGAAGGGCAAGTCGATTGTACTTCAAGGTAATGGACTCATTTATAGAAGAAACAGTTTCCGATAGCGATTTCAAACAATCACCCCAACAACGCTTTAAGAGTTATCTCAGCGCCCACCTTCATAAGATCTCCATCAAGTATACACGCCTGAACTTTTCTTCCAGAAGGAGTAACGAATACAGCCAGAACTATTTTATACGATGGATAGTTGATGATATCAAAACTTTCAAGCTCCGCGAGAATTCCTAAATTCTTCAACGCATCAAGGGTTGCAAGTATAGTGGCTCTGGTTACTCCCTTTTCAGTATCCACAGCGATCGAACTGCTTCCAGTATATTCCGCTTCGTCATCTTCGAGCACAACTTCGACAACAGGAACATCGCTCCATTTCCTTGAAATGCTCGCAAGCTTAAGATCACGTCCAGGTAAGAGCTCCATTTCTTGATCCAGATCCTCTGCTATCTGCGCAACGCTTATGATCTTTCTGTCGATACGTTTTCCAGTATAAGCAAGTATTGCTGTTTCTATATCTCGAGCTATCTGCTTCGGCGCTTTATCAGCAGTAGCAAGCACATGAACCTCGGAAAAATTACCGTCCCCATCACTGACGAGCTTAACAGAATGAACACCCGCCAATTTCGAAAGCACCTTTTCAAGATTTCCGTTGTCCACGGGTTTCCCCCCTCAACCCTTTTAAGCTATTATACACCCTTAAACAATTGAAGCATAGCGATGAACCCAAATTAACATAAACGAGCTTATTAACAAAAATCTCTGTTGTCGCATTCATCTCTCTTACCAAGCAAAATATCTATCGCAAAAAGTCTTCATGTATACCTGTTGAAAATCAAAACAAAACGACCCTGTAATAGTCTGTAATAAATAGAAGCAACACTTTCATCCCTTTTTCTCAGCATATATCCTGTTTCTCAGCTGCAAAATGCTGAGTGAACATCCCGGCAGCTGTTCGATCGACCACACGTACACCGCAAACAAAAATTGAAATATACACGGTCACACTTTCATGGGTATCTGGCGGTGAAGAAAAACAACTTTTACTAACACAAACAGTAGGTCGTCAGAAAGCATTAACAGAAATTGCTCATATAACTCCCATTTCACCTTTTCTCCTCAATCTTGCTTCCCATTGATGATAGAAAATTCCTTACGCTAAACAATGCTGATATAAAGCGAATCTTTGACAGCTTTCACTACATCCATGTAAGTGTGGTTTTGCTTATCACAATTATTGCCTAAGTTGTCATGACTTTAGGAAAAACGACAAGGAATCATACGAGCTCGAACTGCTCAGACAGATTCGCCATCTCTAACGCAACCAATGCTGCTTCAAATCCTTTATTCCCTAATTTCGCGCCTGCTCGATTGACAGCCTGCTCAACTGTATCCGTGGTCAAAACCCCGAACGTCACGGGCACCTTTCCAATGACGTTGAACTGAGCCATCGCTCTCGCCACCTCGTTGGCAACCACTTCGAAGTGAAAAGTTTCGCCTCTGATCACCGCTCCGAGAACGATGATGCCGTCGTATCTTCCCGCCGTCACCAACTGTTTGGCAACAAAAATCGTTTCCAGAGATCCCGGAACCCAGAAGACCTCTATATCGTCTTCACTGACACCATGCCTCGTAAGACAGTCGAGTGCTCCTTTCAAAAGTTTTTCCGTTACCATGGAATTGAACCTTGAGACCACTATTGCAAACTTCTTGTCTTTACCGTCATAGACACCTTGATAAATTTTCATCTTTCCACCTCCTCGAACAGCACACCGAGATCATGACCCAGTCTATCCATCTTAGTTTTAAGATAAAACATGTTTTCACGCCTAAGTCTTCCAACAATAGGTTCCACAGATTGGACTGATATACCATAGAGTCGAAGCTGCTCTACTTTATTCGGATTGTTGGTGAGTAACCTAATTCGTTGCAAGCCCAGAGCCTTTAGCATTTGAGCGGCAACGGCGTAATCTCTTTCGTCCTCTTTGAATCCTAACTTCAAGTTCGCCTCCACGGTGTCCATTCCCTCTTCTTGTAGCTCGTACGCCTTGATCTTGTTTGTGATGCCGATTCCCCTTCCTTCCTGCCTCAAATAAAGGAGTACTCCCCCACGTTCGCTGAGAAATCGCAACGCATTCGAGAGCTGATCTCCGCAATCGCATCTCAAGGATCCCAACACATCTCCAGTAGCGCACTCGGAGTGAATTCTCACGTTAACGGGCTCCCTCAATCTTCCACTATAGATTGCAAAATGTTCCTTACGATCGAAGTGGTTTTCGAACGCCACGATTTTGACGTTGCCAAACCGTGTGGGGAGAGCCGCTTCACCAACCACCCTAAAGAACCGTTTTTTCTTGATTACCTCGACTCGCACCTGTTCGTTTTTCAAGATGGGCACGTCCAACTCGACCGCCAGCTTTCGTATATATTCGAAGTTGTGAGAATTCCCATCTTCGTCGAGAATCTCCGTTATCACCGCGTGCTTGGAAAAACCCAGCAGTTCCATCAATTCGACGGAAGCTTCCGTATGTCCTTGTCTTTCCACCATGGATTTCGCTCCGAGCAGTTGAACATGACCGGGATAACAGAATTTGTTGAGAGGTTCACCAGCAGCTACCATGCGTGCTGTCTTGGCCCTCTCTGATGCACTCACTCCGGTGCCACTGCCATAATCAACAGGTATGAAGAAATTCGTTACGTGTCCCGTTTGGTTGGAAGAGAGTTTGAAGAATCCCCTCGATATCAGATCTTCCTCGAGTGCTGTGACGCAAAGAAGACCTCTGCCTTTCTGGAGAAATAGGTTCATGGTATCCTTGTTCACAATTTGAGCAGGAAAGACAAGATCGGCCTCGCCTTCAAATTCGTCGTCCAGGAGTATGATGGGTTTACCTCGAAGAGTCGCTCGCTTCACCTCATCCACATTCACTTCGATTCCCCCTTTGCGTAACGCGCCAAGATATCTATCTCGTAGTTCACAAGGTCACCGACCTTAAGATCCTTCAAATTCGTGTTTTCGTAAGTGTAGGGAATCACCTGAACCGTGAAAGAATCCAACGACACATTTGCAACCGTGAGACTGATCCCGTTCAACGCGACCGATCCTTTCCTCACGATACCCCATCTCTCGCGCGGCATCGTGAACGTGAACCACCACGTATCTTTCTGTCTCGCGATGCGGATTACTCTGATCATCCCGTCCACATGTCCGGTAACTATGTGACCGTTCATCCTTCTACCAACAACGAGAGCCCTCTCGAGGTTTACCATCCTTTGAAAGCGGAGGTTACTCACCCTCATCGTTTCTTCGCCAAGATCGAAGTCAATGCTCGTCTGAGAGAGCTCACTCACCGTGAGACATACTCCGTTCACAGAAACGCTGTCTCCGAGATCGACTTCGAACACCTTGGGTATCGTCAACTTGTTCCCATGTACCCTCGACTGAACCACTCTTTCAATTATTCCGGTGAACATCTTTTCAACTCCCACCACACTTCTTCACCTATCCTCTTGACTCTCACCACTTTCAAGCGATGAGCTTCTTGCAAGGAGACCTGGAGTTTAGAAAATGGGGAAATCCCAACCCCCAAGATCTTGGGAGCGTAGAAGATATGCACTTTATCTGCAAAAGGATAGAATTTTGAGAAAACCTTCGCACCTCCCTCGATCATTACTGAATCAATACCTTCTCCGGCAATCTTCTGAAGTATTTCCTGTGGCGATTCCCGATTTTTGATGACTTCAACATTGCTTGGCCACCGTGAATGCCCATTTGTGAATACCAAGACTCTCGTGCCATCGTTTTTAAAAACTTTGAAAGTCCTGCTCGCCGTTCTTCCCCTTCTGTCGAGAATGATCCGAATCGGATTTCTCCCTCCTTTCATTCTGCAAGTGAGTTCGGGATCGTCTTTGAGAACTGTTTCACTTCCCACCATTATCGCCATGTATTTGTTTCTAAGTTTGTGCACCAAATGTCGTGATTGTTCAGTTATCCACTTCGAGTTTCCCTTTATGTCTGCAATGAACCCGTCGAGAGTAAGGGCGATCTTTAAGACAGTGAATGGGAGTTTGCTCGTCACGTACTTAACGAAAACCTCGTTGAGCTTCCGAACTTCATCCTCCAATACACCCACCTCAACGTCTAATCCCGCTTTTTTCAGGAAGCTTATTCCTTTGCCTGATACAATTGGATTGGGATCGACCATTCCTACTACTACTTTTGATATACCGCTCTCTACAATGGCTTCGGTGCACGGCGGAGTTTTGCCACGGTGGTTACAAGGTTCGAGCGTCACATACAAGGTTGCACCGTGAAGATCGTATCCCTTGGATATAGCATCAGCTATAGCAACTCTCTCTGCATGTCTACCTCCGTAGAATTCGTGCCATCCTCTACCGATCACCTCTCCGTCCTTGACTATTACGGCACCAACCAATGGGTTTGGATTGACCTTTCCTTCGCCATTCCTCGCAAGCCTCAAGGCCATTTTCATGAAATACTCATCCACAGGCCAAACACCTCCAATAAAAACAAATAGGAGCCCGAGGCTCCTATGTGGTGTGACCGAACAACACCTCCCCTCCCATCCGGACTTTCACCGTCGGCTCTGGAATTCCACCAGATCAACCCTCAATCGAGGGCTCGCGGGCTTTCACCGCCGGTCGGGAATTTCACCCTGCCCCGGGGAACTCTAAAAGATAGCTGATTTTGCGAGCATTATAACATACCAGCACGGTATTACAACAAAAACTTATTGAATAATGAATTAAGGTTGGGCACGAGACGCTTAGTCATTGATTCCACAAAAGACTCGACGAAAGCCACTCAGCGCTTTTTTATGTCATTGCAGAACATGTTTTTGTTCTCCTCTTCAAAAGCATATGTGATCTATGAACTCCACAAACACCGTGCTTTCGTTTACCTTTCTCCCTTACTACTCATCACACACCTCAGTCTCTGAGTCTTGCGAAGCGCCGAGGGAGCTCTCATACAAACGATCACCGAGCCGCAGGTTTTTTGCCTCCTTTTCCTTGCAA